>NZ_JBQFYA010000004.1:0-267005 GCF_056541245.1 Ruegeria sp. AI3 | reverse complement strand
GCGCACCTTGTCATCACGTGCGTTATTCCAGGCACCCGGTTGGATAATAGCACCGGTTTTCTTTGACTTCTTTGTCGTACGAAATCCCCAACTCAGCGAGACCAGCTCGCGCTTACCTTCGTCGTCTTTCCTGACTACTGGGGCTAAGTGCTTCGGATAGATGGCTGGCAATGGTTCTGCATTCCCAAGCCTGTCACGTTCAACGGTCACGTCAAACAGTTGGCGCATTGCTGTGGCTGGGATGGTGTTGGAGTAGAGGTTGCACATGGCCCCAAAGGCTACGCACAAGACCAGAGTTGGACAAGGTTGTGCGTTTTGGCGTCTTCGATCGCCCTGCGAGTGGATCGCAGCAAAATACGAATTTCCACTAAAGCTGTCTTTATCTTGAAATCTTAAGGGTCTTGGTGATGTGAGGGGCTAGTCGAGGGGGTAAGGACCAGCCCCTTTTTCTCACCCGTGAGTGAGTGGAGGTGTGTGTAGTCTGGCCTACTGTGACACCAAAGCTGTTTGGTTGAAATTGGGGAAACCCCGTATCGCCCAGTTTTACGGCGAAACGATTTGTTTCTGGGTCCGAAACGGAAAGTTCCACAATGAATCGTGGACACAATTTCGCCACAATGCGATCCTTTGACCGTGGGTGACATGCTTGTATTTAAGAACGTTCTGGTTTTTCCGACTGGATTTGAGGGGGTTAATTGGTTCGGCGTGTCACCCAACGAAGCCCTCAAGCAACCACGATAGCATTGACGTGCCTTCCGTAACGTAAGCAAACTTCCCACGCCTCTTTCACCAAACTGTCATAATTCAAACATTCAGATTCGATAGCGGGTAAGTGCGGCGCGTCTTGAATGGGGTTTGCGATTGTAAATGAGGGGGTACGAGTTCGGCGCGTCGTACCTTCCGCCAATATAGCTACTTTCAGTCAACGCCGAGTCTCTGATACTGGTGCGTAGGCTCAACGACAACTGAATGAGCGCCCTATGGTTTTTAGAAACTCCGAACTGAACAATTTTGACCGATCCGGACAGGCGTAAGATGCTACGCCAACAAACGCGAGACCCCATGTGCGGCCCGCTGGTGTTGCTGTCCTGATACTTGGCAACGCCGAGAAAAAGCCCGAACCCTCGAGCGTCGAAAATGCTACCCATATATGCAGGTCCCCCAAAATTTTTTGGAAAGGGTTGCATTGGCTAAAAGATGATATGCAGCGTCGTCAAATCGAGGGGTTTTACGTGCGCGGGCGCATGGCCCGTAGGCACAAACCCAAGCCTCTAAACCTGACAGCAGCTACGTGATGGTCAGAGACTACTCGTCGTCATCAAGAATTGCCTCAATCACCTTCTCTTGAGCCAATCTCTCTGGAAGGCGGACTCTGATGTCTTTTAGCCGCTGTGGTGGATTGACGCTTATGCTGACAGTTCCGCTGTGGGTATGTGTAGTGCTGACACCATCTGCTCGTCCGAAGGCTCGGTCCTGAGCTAAAGCCAACAAGGCGAATTGTTCCGTGCCAGAGAGTTTTCTCGATACAAATTCGCCGTTCCCATCAATGCGATCGAAGAGTTCATCCATCGACAATGGATCGTTCAACCGTTTAACAGCGGTTTCGCCTTTCGACTGAGGCAACTTTCTCATCTTGGGGTTCAGCTCGGGTCGGCCACCCGGAATTCCGGAATGACTAGGCTTGAAGAGCGGTGTTGGCAAAATGTCCTGCTCTGTTCTCAGAAAGTGAATGCACCAAGCAATAACTATCTGTTTTTTAGAATAATTCGGTTTGAGTGGCGTCCGGTTAGGGCGAGCCAAAAACGCCGAAGAAGCCAGGAAAGAACAATAGTGCCAGTACTTTGTGTCTTCAGACAACAAAGTGCTCAAGATACTCATTTGTGAGGCAACGAGCGACTGGACTTCTATTGTTACATTTTGACTAATTGAGGGTATGAAAGTACGTCTCCATATCGGCGTTGCGACGTTATTCACGTTACTCACGTTGGCCGTAACAACCATGCTTGTTGCCATTCTTTATTTTGGCAACAAAGAGCTCGCCATTCGTACTGCGAAAGAGCGGATGGCGGAGGCCAGAAGTCAGTCAGTCGATGAGATGCTAACCGTGATACGCGGAGCGGGAAGTGTCGTATCTTCTGCATCCGTCTTTCTTTCCAAATTTACGGACTATGCTGGCTCAAGCGCGGGTTTGGACGTTCTCTATTCGCAGATGCAAGGCAATGAGCACTACTATGGCTTGTATTTTGGCGAGGAAGAATCCGGAGACTTTTTTCAGAATATTAACCTCCCAAAACACTGGAAAACATTTGGAACGAGCGCCTTGCCTGTGCCGGAAGGAGTAGATCGCGTTCAACGGATAATTTCCGAGCAATTTGGCGAGCGCGTCGAGACTTACTATTGGTCGGATGGCCGTTCGTTGGCCACACCATTTCTTAGTGGAACCACTGTCTACGATCCTCGAACACGCCCTTGGTATCGCGGGGCGTTGGAGCAAAGCGGCGTTTACGTTTCGCCGCTTTATCAATTCGAGAGCACTGGGCGTCTAGGTGCAACGTTTTCAAAAACCGTGGTTGACGACGAAGGTAAATTGCTTGGCGTCGTTGCGCTCGACATTACAATATCGGCACTTTCGCAAATCCTAGATGATATCAGGATTGGCGATCATGGTTTGGTTTTCATGCTTGATCGCGAAGGTCGCCTGCTTTCCTACACCAGCACGCGATCCGAAGGTGGAGAGCCGCGCTTCGTGAGTACCAATACGAACGAGTCAATTGAAGGTAGTAGCCAAATTATTGACAGTGTCATCGATAAATGGCGAACCAGTCAGCAGGATTTTTTCCGCATAGCTCCAGCATCCGATGAAAGAAACTATATCGCATCTGTGATGCCAATCCCTGAAGTCTTCGGTGCCCAACCCACACTCGGGCTCATAGTGCCGGAAGATGAGTTTATCGGAGAAATAAAAAGAAACACGACTCGTGCCATGCAAATCGGCGTCATTGCTTTGGTTCTGGCTGTCTCATTTACCTTTGTTGTCGCCCGTCTGTTGAGCAAAAATCTTGTGCGCGTGGCAACGGAAGCCAGAAAAGTCAGTAACTTTGAGCTAAGTGAAAACTTGAACTTGAAATCAAATATTCAGGAAGTCGCCGAACTCGGGGCCGCCGTTGCGAGTATGAAAGCTGGATTGTCGAGTTTCGGTGCGTACGTACCGAAAGAGCTGGTACGCTCTATCCTTTCAAAAGCAGAGAGAATTAGCGTTGGCGGAGAGTCGCGCGACGTTACACTTATGTTCGCCGATCTCAAAGGCTTTACGCGCCAAACCGAGGGGCTTGAACCCGAAGTACTGATGCCTGCTTTGTCCGAGTATTTCGAAGCAATGGAAAAAGAGATATCCGGCAATCAGGGTACCGTGGATAAGTACATCGGCGATGCCATTATGGCTCTGTGGAATGCTCCGCTCGATGATATCGATCACCCTGTTCATGCTTGCCGAGCAGCTTTGGCGTGTTTGCAGGCTGAGGCGAAACTCAATTCTGATAAGGAAGCGTTACCATTGCGTCCGTTGCATGCACGTTTCGGCCTGCACACCGGTCGCGTAGTGGTCGGTAACGTTGGGTCACTTTCAAGATTGCAATACACTGCGCTCGGCGCTGCCGTTAATTTTGCTTCCAGACTGGAAGGGTTGAATAAAGTTTACGGCACAAGAATTCTCGTATCGTCGGATGTGGCTGTTCACGTCGAGAGCAAGTTTGTGCTGCGCGAAATTGACTTTGTCGTGCCCGCCGGGACTAGTTTTCCTAGTCGTATCTTTGAACTGGTAGCGGAAAAAGATGATGAGAGTGGTTTTCTGGTAAGCGCAGCCAAAAAACGCGAACTCGAAGAATGGCGTGCATGCTATGACTTGTATCAGTTTGGAAAATGGACTGAAGCATTAGATTCCTTGAAGAGGCATCGGGAAATCGCTGCTAACAAGCTTCTTGTAGATGTCTTTATCGAACGCTGCAGCAGTTTTGCGTTTGAACCACCGGCCGATTGGGATGGCGTTTACCGTTTCGAGAAGAAATAAAGGAGAAGCATCGCAAACTCTCGCCCCGATGGACCTGAGAGCAGTCATGCACTCACAATCAAACTGGACCAGTCAAATCAGGCCAACCGAAAATGGGCATTGTACTAATGCCGGCGTATGTCGCCTTCGAACCCAATACTACCGCCTCGGCGATTTTGCGAGCACGGTAGATACGGTGCGCGTCTTTCTACTTCTTGTGATCGCGATTGCGCCCAGCACTAAGGCACATGCAAAAGCTTGATGAAAAGAGATCGCTTCGCCAAAAGCAAGGTATCCCACGGCAAACATCGTGGGCAATTCGATACTTCCGACGACCGCAGTTTGAGAAGCTCCAATAACAGGCGAGCATATTGTGTAGATAAGCTGGGGCACGAAAGCAGTAACCAGACCAATGCCAACTATGAAAAGCCAATCGGACTGTTCCCTTGGGAGAAGCTCTCCAACCTCAGCACCAAGGATGAGGGGTGCGAGGCCCAGTACAGACCCCAGAGAAACTGACGCGATACGTGCCAACGGCGCGATACGTGACAATCTGTGTACCAGTACGCAGATTCCGAAGCCAAACCCAAATGGAGCGGCAAGGGATAGCAGCAGCGTTGGTAGGTGTTCCGCAGCCACTGATGCAGGCGAGCCAGCAACGACAGCTGCCACCACAATCAGACCAGCGGCCAACATGGCGCGTCGCGTGGGTGCATCGCCAAACACAGCCCAAGCAATAACTAAGGTGAACACCGGATAGGTCATGTAAAGCACACCCACTGTCGATGCGGGTAGCTTCTCCAGCGCCGTTACATATCCGATCCAACCAAGCCCCATTACGGCTCCGGCGGAAATACCCCAAGTGATCTCTCGCCATTCTTTTCGGTGCACGATGAGAACAGGAAGCAGAAGAAGAGCCGCAACAATGTAGCGGTAGAATGCGACCGCATAGGGTGCAACGCCCTGTTCGGTCAGGCTGCGGCTGAAATAGGGTACCAGCCCGAAACAAATTGAAGCAAAAAGAACACCAATAACCGCAAATGCGTAAGGGATTGGCGATCGATTTCGGGCAGATGTCGTTGCCATAATCAGGAACTATCACGCATTTGTATTTTCGTCCTTAGAGATTCTACGAACGAAAGCTATGTAGCAGGCACAAGCTCAGACTTCTTCAGCAATGGAAGCAGCCGTTCGACGTCGCCGCTTTTGGCTACCTGACCGCCGAGGGCGCTAGGAAACACCGTAAACCTTACTGCCATACGGCAATGCGCGGTCAGCCTTCCGTTGTCTGACGTTCTGTGTTCCGAAAAAATTGCGGACGACGCAATACGTAAAAATCGAGAAATTTTTGAGAGGGGTGATGTGGCGTGGCCGAGCTCCATTGGCCACTGTGTTTTTGTTGGGTGGGGGTGTATTTTCGGGATTTTGCTTGGCCTGACATAACCCACCCCGACGCCTGCCTTTCGATCGACGAAGCCTCACCTCATGCTGGTACCAGGTCGCTCTCTTTGTGTATCTTGCTCGCCATTGGTTTTGGGTTTCGCGTGTCGAATGACGCAGGCCACATCTCGCGCACACTCTTTACGTCAGCGTTGCTGTCGCACTGTACGCCCTATTGCTGGATACACTCGTTTCAGTTTGCCCCGAAATGTATCCGGTCACGGCGCTTTCTCACGAATGCGGAGCGAGAGTATATGGCGCAGGTTGTAGTGCCCGTCGGTTTTCGTAGACCGCACAGGAATGCCCGTATTTGTCCAGATTGCGCAAAACCATAGTGACAATCTGCGCTGCCGCGTGCTGACCACGCAGAAACTCAACTATGAGGGGCATCGCCTCTATCGTGACTACATCGCTGCGGCGCGTTTAAGCGGCATGTTTGCACCGTTCGTGACGGTTCATAAGCGGTTTCCGCTGGCGCGGGTGTGACCAAGGGTATCAAAGTGTTCTGACCCTGCATCCTCTAGTTTACTACTATATATTCAAAGTGCTTTTTAAGATTATCTCACTTAAATCCTACACACGACTTTGACGTACTTGTTGGCACGTTGGATATTCCCTTCACACTAACAACTTAACTTTTCCCCTCATTTTCGCCCCGAAGCGGATTCACGTAGAAAACGCGGTCGGTTTCGCTGATTTCCGGTGCATCTTTCGTCCGTTCCATTCGAAACGGACATCTGGTCTGTCGCTTTGCGCGATTCCCGAGGTTCATGCGGTTGGCGCGGAGTGTGTAGGCGTCGTCGACCTAGGGGTCGCGGTTGCGGCGCAGGCATCCGGTCAATTCCTGTGCGGACGGCCTCTTGTTCACTGCAAACGCCCTATCAAAAATTCTTGGATCGACATGTTCAATGATTGCAGTTGCCTTGACCCAGTCACCTTCGGGCGGCTGCATCATCCCGTTGACATCGATCAGGGTAACGGACATCAGGAGGTCGTCTAGGCCGGTTGGTGCGTTCCCCATGACGTCCGCCTCACCGGCTTCGACCCACGGCACGAAGAAGTCCGGCGCTTCGCCCACGTTCAGCACCGGTCCGGCGACTGCACTTTCTCAATAAGGGAATCGGCTAATGGGTTTTACGGAGGGCACTTTGGCGGTGGCGATGCAGGCGAGTGCGCCGAGGATTCGCCCCCGGTTGTCGCGAGTCCACTTCAGAATGTCCGGATGCTTAAAGTCGCGAAGGGTCATATTCTAAAATCTGCGTGGTACGAGGCGGATTTTAACGGCGCGGGACGCCGTGTCGCCCGCCAAGAGGATGTTGTTTCCGGTCAGGGCAACCGACTATGCCTGTCGGCCCGGAGTGGGTCTTGGAAAGCTGCGACACCCGCGCATTCCAGATGCGGGGCGTGACCAGTTGGTGTGGGTCGCGGTAGCTGTTGCCGATGGTCGAGCCGGTGGTGACGTTGTCGAAGGCCAGCAGCGGCGCGCTTTCCATTGTCACGCTGGTGATGAGCTTTTCACGTTCCTCCCGGTCTTCGGGCAACGACGTCATTGCGGCGATTTGGTCTGTGACGGTGCAGTTGACGCGATCAAGCAGGATGGACTTGCCAATACCAGCGCTGGGCGCTGTCATAGCGAAGAGCGAAATTGTCGACCCGTAGAGGTCGGTTTTGGTATGCAACAGGGAGATGGCCAGCATCAGGGCGGCGGCGAAGTCCGCCCCCGTTTCGAATGGGAAGTCGCACAGCTACTCGTGGCTAGGAACGTGACGGCCTTGCGGGGGTCGTCACACACCTCGATGTCAAGCTCGCCAGTCTCCAGCCACAGTCCCGAGGGTTCGTGGTATCCGGAGTCGAACAGAAATTGGCCGTCGTGCATGGCCGAGAACACCACCACACCCTTCAGGATTGGCAGTGCCGCCCCTGCGGTTTTGGCCATTTTGCTTGCGAGGCCGGTGGGGGTGAACACCGGCGTCTGGGCTATGCCGCTATTCGTGCGCCTTACGCTCTGGAAATACGCGACCTTGTGGAGCGGACCCAACATATGGCTCGCCTTGATGCCCCCGGTGCTGACGATGGGGGTCGGGTCCTTAGTCGGTTTGCCGTCCTCGCCTTAATGTCGTTGCGCCGTTTGACGGCGAGGTAGGCCGAGCGCGCCTTGCGAATGGCGATACCGATGCCGCCGTAGGAGAGACCCAAGTGCGCTTCACCCAGCAAGGTTTCAAGTTCTGGAATCATGTCCATAAGAGCATTCGGGTCGCTGGTGTTTACCACCACCTTGTCGTCAGGCTCCTGCCGCTCCTCGGTGACGAACACGCTGCGAGCACTGTTGCGCACCCGATCCCACCGGGTCTTAACCCTTTGCTCTCGCACCTTCTTTTCAAGCGTTTCCAGTTCGTCCTCGACGGCGACGGCCAGTTCGATGGCCTCCGGGGCTAGCACGTCCTCGACGCCCGCCGCCGTAGCCCGGTTCCAGCGGGTCGGACGGGCTCACGCCGTTGTACGTGGGGCGGTTTCTGAGTATCTCGCCGAAGCAACTTTGCCGCATAGCAAGTGAAGCGTTGGAATAGCCTGTGACATAAAGCGAACTCCCAGATTACCTGATGGTCCCTGCGCTAAGTTGGTCCGCCAGTTGATCAAACACCAACCTGATCCTTCGTGCGGTATGTAATTCGGAGTGCGTCGCCAGCCAAATCGGGAACTTAAACGGCTCGCGGTCGGGAAGCACGCGCTCCACACCTGGCGTTAAGGCAGCCACATCATCCGACATTATACTTATGCCAAACCCTTGGCGCACCAATTCCCAGGATACTATCCCGCTTTGTGAGCCAATCCTGAAGCTTTTTCGGGTGACCTGAATGCCCGCCGGATCGAGAAAGCCGATCATCGTGTCGATGTCCCCGAACCCGACAAAGTCCAATTTCGCAAGTTCATTTTCATTTTTAGGCCGTCCGACCTGATCAAGGTATGAAGGTGCCGCGTAAAAATGCGCTCTGGCCTCGGCGACAAGCTTTGCTGTCAGATCCGGCTGAGTTGGGCGTACATGTCGGATGGCGATATCAGCCTCACGTCGCTGTATGTCTCGAATGTCATTTGCAGCAACGATGTCTATCTCTAGTCGCGGTGCCGCAAGTCGGATTTTTTTCAGTATCGGCGGCAGCTGATAGGCAGACATCACATCGGATGCAGTAATCCTGACTTGCCCTTCAACAGCTTGGGACTGGCTTGTCGCAGTAAGTGAAATCCTGTTTGCTACATCCGCCATTTCTCTGACATGCAACAAAAGCTGGGCGCCAGCGGTCGTTAAATTAAGCGACTTGCCGACTCTTTCAAATAGGGTGATGCCAAGCGCGGTTTCCAGTGCAGCAACTTGACGGCCGACAGTTGGTTGAGTTTGCTCAAGAACGCGCGCCGCCGCGGAAAACGATCCTTCTTCGGCTGTCGCAAGAAAGGACCTTACTTGATTCCAGTCGAAATTGATGGCGTTCCAATTCATGCATTTATGCATAACAGTTCTGCAGGTTGTGGCAATTCCATAAATGATTGTTTGGACGTAAAGGATGCGGTAACAACCTTCTAAGAGAGCAATGAAATGGCTGCTTTGTCCAAAGATGCCGCGTTCTGGAGCAAAATCTCGCAAAAGTACGCGGCAGACCCAATCCGCAATATGGAAGGGTATCTGAAAACACTCGAGCTTACGAAGTCGTACCTGAGAGCGGAGGACAACGTACTGGAAATCGGGTGCGGGACTGGTTCAACCGCGCTACTGCTTGCACCGCATGTTGCCCACATCACCGCGACAGATCTCGCTCCGGGCATGATCGAGATTGCCGATGAGAAGCGTGCGAAAGAAGGATTGGAGAATGTCACTTTCAAGGTGGCCGAAGTTCTTGAGCACGGTCTTGACGAAGGGTCTTACGATGCGGTCCTGGCGCATAATTTGCTTCATCTCCTGCCCGATTTGGACCAAGCGCTTGAGCATATTTCCGCACTTACAAAACCCGGTGGGTTTTTCATATCCAAAACCGTTTGCGCCCCTGAGAGCGGTGGTTTCAAGTATACGATGATCAGTCGGGTCGCGATCCCAATCATGCAGGCTCTTGGTAAAGCCCCATTTGTGCATTTTGTGTCTGGATCAGTGCTTGAGAGGAAGATTGCGTCCGCAGGCTTCGATATCCTCTATACGTCTGATCAAGCCTCAATGCTCCAAAGCCGCTATATTGTCGCACAAAAATCTTGAAGTTTTAGCTCGTTCAGCGGCACCCGTTTAACGATCTTTGCGTCACATTGCGCGTTGTTTTCATACTGGAATGAACGGAGTTACTTCGGTCTGCCTCTACCTCAAGAAAGCCATTACGGCGGGCCGTTTCTTCCGCATTTAGCGAGTTCAGGCAGGCTTTGATTTTGCGCTCGTTGCGAACGACAAGTTCGATGCGCCGTGCTGCAGCACGGGGACTATGGGGTGAAGGTACGGAAAGGACCATGACTAACAGAACCACTCCAACTCGAGCAAAGTTTGCTATTTGCCCCAATGAAGGCGGTGAGACGGCCCAAACGCAGCAAATTTATTTGGCGTGATCGCAATTGCCGGTCTTCAGTTCATTCGAAGACGCCGAAATCCGCCGCTTGAATGTCGCAAATTTTAACAAGATGTACGCTCTGACCGACAGTCTCACACCGCCAAACTTGGTTTCTTCCGCAGATCATCAAGGTTCTGGACCAATCTAAAGGAGGAGACTCATATGCCTGGGAATGAAGACAACATACGGCAGCCCGGCTTGCTGCTGGCGCTCGCGCCAATAGTGCTGACCCTGTGTGTGCTTGGGCTGCAACTATTCTATTTCGGTGACTTTACCCCGCATATCCCGTTGGCATTCGGGATCGCGATCACCGGCATCGTTGGCCTCATGTTGGGTCACAAATGGCCCAGTATCGAAGAGGGCGTTTTCCACGTTATCAATATCTCACTGCCTTCCGTTTCGATTCTGATCACAGTGGGAATGATCATCGGCATGTGGATCGCAAGCGGAACTGTGCCAACGCTGATCTACTATGGTCTCAAGATTTTGTCGCCTGAACTTTTCCTCGCCGCTGGAATGGTCCTTTGCTCCATTGTCTCTGTTTCGTTGGGCACTTCGTGGGGAACGACAGGAACTGTCGGTTTAGCGCTGATGGGGATCGGTGCGGGATTCGGTATTCCAATGTATTGGACTGCGGGAGCAGTCGTCTCCGGAGCATTCTTTGGAGACAAGATATCACCTCTATCGGACACGACAAACTTGGCACCAGCCGTGACAGGAACCAATCTGTTTGATCACATTCGGAATATGCTTCCAACCACCGTTCCTTCGATGCTGATTGCGCTGGTGATTTATTTTGTCGTTGGCTTCACTCTGATCGACACGTCCCAGGTATCGTTTGACCGCATTCATGCAATCACGACGGCACTGGATGACGCGTTCTGGATTTCGCCGATCATGCTGTTTCCAGCCGTTCTGGTCATCGTGCTGGCGGTCATGAAACAACCTCCGATCCCGTCACTGTTTGCAGGCGCCGTTGCGGGCGGCATCATGGCTATCTTCTGTCAGGGAGCTGGACTGCATGAGACGTTCACCTTCGCCAATAGCGGCTATTCGATCGATACTGGGGTTCCGGAGATCGATCCCCTGCTGAACCGCGGGGGTATTCAGTCGATGATGTGGACGATTTCACTGGTGCTGCTGGCTTTGGGGTTTGGCGGAGCGCTTGAACGTGTCGGTTGCCTTCAGGCGATCATCAAAGTTGTCATCTCGAAGGTGAAAACGTTTGCCGGCATTCAAACCTCGGCCATCCTAACCTCTGTGGCGACCAACACCGTTGCAGGTGACCCCTATCTGTCAATTGCACTGCCTGGACGGATGTATGCACCGGTCTATCGCGCGATGGGCTATTCCCCACTGAACCTGTCCCGGGCGGTCGAGGAAGGCGGAACACTGGTGTCCCCTCTAATCCCGTGGAATGCAGGCGGCGCGTTTGTCATCACGGCGCTTGGTTTGGGTATCGCAGACGGCAACTTCGAAAACCTGCTGTATATTCCGCTTGCATTCGCTTGCTGGCTGTCACCGGTCATCGGTATCTTCTATGCCATGACAGGGCTCTTTTCGCCTAAAGCAAGCGAAGAAGAAGTCCGCTCCTGGGAGGAAAGCGGAGAACCTGTTGCACAGATGAGTGCGTAATCTTTCTGCACCAACACCAAATGAGGTGTTGGTGCCCTTCATCCGCCTTGGTCGATACTTGGAGGAGAGCGTATGGACCCGAGAAACTTTGTCCCAAAGGGCGCGGCCAGCTATCGCATTGACTATGATGGGCCGGCCAAGGAAATCTATTTTCTGCTGCTGCCAAAGCTGACCATGCTGGCTTTTAGCGCCGCATTGGAACCTCTGAGGATCGCTAATCAGGTTACAAACAAAGAACTGTATAGATGGTTTCTGATCACTGAAGATGGAAATCCGGTCTCTTGTTCGAATGGGGTTGAAATTAAACCGGATTTTGCGTTGCACAACCTACCGCGATCGTCGCGCCTGTTTGTTTGCTCGGGTATTGAACCGGCAGAAAGTACGAACCCAAAGGTCCTGTCGTGGATCCGCCGCCAAAGAACCTTTGGGTGTAATCTGGGTGGTATTTGCACAGGGGCTTTCGCCCTTGCCAAGGTTGGAGTTCTGTCAGGCAAAAGGTTCACATTGCATTGGGAAAACCACCCTGCTTTCATCGAACATTTTGATGGTTTGGAGCCATCGTCAAACCTGTATGAGATCGACAATGAGCTTATGACATGTGGCGGAGGAAATGCCGCAACCGACATGATGTTGGACATGATCGAATCCGATTTCGGAAATGACCTGGCGGTCATCGTTTCGGACATGTGCATTCACTTTCGGTCCAACAATAGTAAAACGCTCCAGAAATCAGCCTTTTCGGTCGCTTTGGGTAGTCGCAACCAGTACCTCATCAACGCGATGCAGATCATGCAAGAAAACCTGGAAGAGCCTTTAGATATCTCTGAAATAGCAGAAGCCGTGCAGATATCTCGTCGCCAGTTAGAGCGTCTCTTCCAAAAGTATGTCGAAACTTCGCCTGTTCAGTTTTATATAGAACTGCGCGTTTCAAGGGCTTACGCATTGCTCAGCGAAACCGAGATGGCGGTCGCGGAGATCGCGGCAGCCACCGGCTTTAGCAGTGCGACGCAACTTACAGCACGTTTCAAGAAACGCTACGACGAAGCGCCAACTTCATTCAGAAGAGGGTGGTCTGAAAGACGTGAGTAATTTGCGTCCTAACAGTCATAATCTGAAAAATCTGAACGTACCCCGGTACTTTCTCTGCAGCCAGCCAAGGTCCGTTTTGGGAACGCTGCAACGCAGGACCTTAAGTATTGAAAAATGTCTGAAAGTGGCGATGAGTTCCGGTCGACGTAGCGTTGTATGGTTCGAAGTTGCGCTGCCTCCGAGGTCTGGAAGGAGCTCAATGTGCAAAATACTACACAGTGAATCAATGCTGGTAGTGCTCGAAAGCTGACGTAGCCAAGTTCATTCAAAATCGTTTTTTTGATGTCGATCAACCAGTCAACGCACAGTGCAAAAACCTGCACTTCTGATGGATTGCTGTATGGGCTGCCTTCATATTTGTGACCCTAGGAACGTCCCAGGGTCACTGTTATCTAAGCGAATTTTATTCGGCTGGCATCGTCGAGGTTTCTGGATCAATAGTTGATGCGATGCCGGCAGCTTCGCGGCGCCCGTCGTTCCAGATAGCTTTGATCAACGCAATGCACATCAGCGCCATGACGATGGAGAAAGGTAATGCACCGATTACCATAGCTGTCTGGATTGCTCCCGTTCCACCAGAGATTAGCAAACCTCCAACGACCAATGCCAGCGCCGCACCCCAAAACATGATGTGCGGACGGGCCTTGGGCCCTTCGTCACCAGCAGCGTTGATTGTGTTCACGATCAGCACTGCCGAGTCAGCGGAAGTTACTAGAAACGTCATCAAGAGGATTACGATCACCACTGCCATTGCCCAGGCAAGGAACTCCGCTATGGGCGCGAGCATGTACGTAGTCATGGCAAAGATTTTGTCACCATTGGCTGCGTCCAAAATCGTGCCATTGGCACCGCCATTCAGTTCCAGGTCGATGGCTGTACCACCGGCCCACGCGAACCAGACAAAGCACATCAGCGACGGTACGATCATTGCGCCGAGCACAAATTCACGGATGGACCGACCGCGCGAGATGCGCGCTAGGAACAACCCGACGAAGGGTGCGAACGCGATCCACCAAGCCCAGTAGAACACCGGCCACCAGCCTTGCCACTGTGCTAATAGGAAAGCCTCGGAGCCCTCAACGCCATCTGATGCGTAAACATTGAAGCTGAGCCAAGGCAAAGCGATCAAGTAATCCCAGATACCGACAAAGAAGGCCTTGGCGCCAAAGAATGTCGCTCCGAACAGGATGAAGAATCCCAGAAGGAAGATCGACAAAGCCATGTTGATGTTTGACAGCCACTTAATACCTTTACCCACACCGGACAGAGCCGACAGCGTTGAGGCACCCATAATGACCAGCAAGGCGACGATGATACCCAGTGTTGTGGCTGAACCGTCTGCATTAGCCAATCCACCAATGCCGATACGGGTCAGACCTGCCACGAATTGCTCGACACCAAATCCCAAGGTTTGTGCCACGCCGAGGATTGTCGCAACAACGGCAACGATATCAATCAGGTGTCCAAGGTTGCCCGACAGTGCTTTGCCAAAGAGCGGTGTCAAGGATGAGCGGATTGTAAGCGGAAGCCCGCGGCGGTAGCTGAAGAATGCCAGTGCCAGACCAGCAATCGCATAGCACGCCCAGGCGCCTAATCCCCAATGTAGGTAGGACCACACGTAGGCGGTGCGCACATTGTCTGCATCTAGAGCTGTAGTGACACCCCGAATAACCGAAGGGTTGTTCTTGAAGTGAGCTACGGGTTCTGCAACCGCCCAAGTTAACATCCCGACCCCGATCCCTGCGCCGAACATCATCGAAAACCAGGAGAAATTCGAGAACTCTGGCTTTTCACCTTCGACACCAAGGTTCAAACGTCCCGCAGCTGGCCAGATGGCCAAACCAATACAGACGACAACAAATCCGGTTACGACCCAGATGTACCAAGCCGCAAACTGCGCCAGAATAGCTGCGTTCCAATCGCCTAGGATTCTGCCAGCCTGGGTTGGCCAAACGATACACCAGACGACCAACAAACTGATGATGATCTTACTGATAACCGTGACGTTTACACTGAACCCCCGATAAAAACCGTTATCAGCGGTCTTAATCGGAAGTTCTGAAAGAGGTGGCTTTATCGTCATAGTCAACTTCTCCCTGTTTTGGTTGTTGTAGTGGGGCTGTCTGCTAGATTTGGTCCGACAGCCCAAATTGCCTAGAAACCAGTGAACCCAACGATGCACAAAAACGCGTCGTCAACCTTAACGGGTCTGAAGAGTTACAACGTTCTAAAATTATTAGATTCTTTGAGCCTGCGTACGCATGTACGTTTCGTTAGTCGGCTGGCTGTCCGAGCCCATGGCCGTGACTTTGTTTTGTTATCGTTGGCTCCCGTGTTGCTTTCACAGGGCTGCACTCGCGCCCATTGGCATAGTTTTTGGTATAATTCTTCTTTCTTTTGCAGTAGCTGAGTAGTTATGGATGACATTAATCGAGTTAATACCAATCTAAGCCGGAACCTCGTGGCGCTCTATGCGTTCGAAATGGTCGCAAAGCATGGAAATTTTACGAGTGCGGGAGACGCTCTCGGGTTGACCCAGTCCTCTATCTCTCAACGGATAAAGGGTTTGGAGGTTGATTTGGGTGTCGTCCTCTTCAAGAGGGAGCACCGGGGCGTCTCACTGACATACGAGGGTTTGAGGCTTTTGAATGTGGTCAGACCAGCTATGACTCAGATGAACTATGCGGTAAACTCTTTGCTGGAACGCAAAACTAAACCCAGTGTTCGAATCTCAGCCGATTTTGCTTTCTCAACATTCTGGTTGCTGCCTCGTCTTGGTTATCTCCGGGAGGAAATCGGGGATGAAATTGAGTTTCAGATTCTGGCTTCAAATGTGCCACCCAGTCTGAATGATACCGATTGCGACATTCGTATTCATGTTGCGCCCAAGGACCAGATCAAACCTGATGAAATACTAGTCTTGGAAGAAGTTGTCGCTGCTGTTTGCAGTCCTCAGCTGTTAGAGAAGATCGGGCCAATCCAAAATCCTGCAGACTTGCTCAATGTTCAACTCTTGAGTCTGTCAAAACCCGCAACCGCCGCGTGGCAAACCTGGCAAGGGTGGTTTGATAGCTTAGGCGTAACGGGCGAAAGAAAGAAAAATTACATAAGCTTCAACAACTACGACATGGTCACCCAGGCTGCTTTGTCAGGTGAAGGCGTTGCGTTGGGCTGGATTGGATTGATTGATGATCTGCTCAGCAAGGGTTCCCTTGTGACCGTTACAGACGATCTCGTTTTCAGCGATGCCGGTTATGTGATGTCTCGGAGCCACACCAACTCGGGCCGAGGTCCCAGGCTTGTGTTCGACTGGATTGCGGAACAAGTTCTCGCAACATCTTCAAAGTAGAGCGTCGTCGGATCGTTCAGTCAACCTTGCCGTCAAGTCAGCTCAATTCGAAAACTTAATGCGGCAAAGGTTCGAAGCTACATTGAAAACTCTGGTTTTTGCGTTTTGCGAGCTTTCAAAGTCCGGTCGCGAATGCAAAATTGCGGGTTCGATTGGTTCTTAGGTGTCATGCTTTCGACGGCTGCTTTGGCCGCACTTAAGGCGGTGGCCACTATCGAATACGAGCAGGTGCGGCGAACGGCGGCTGTGCGGGTTTGCAAACACCACAACAAAAAACCACCGTGAAAGTCTCTTTTGGGCCGACATCGGTCAATCAAAGTGAGGACTAAGGTTTATTACTAGGCAACCTCCATAATTGGTTTAAACGTCCTCTTCTAGACGCACATCATTGTCGTTTTGATCGGCCGTTTGTCAAAACTTGCTAAGTGTTTCCAGTATCAATTTCCGCGTAGCGTTGTCGTTGTTGAATATCCTGTAAGCGAGAAACTCAGACGGAAACTCGGGCCACGTTTTTCGCATTTCAGTAATGAGCCGTTGTGCTTCTTCCGTGTTTCCCAACTCATCTTGCGCAACGGCTTGGAATAAGAGCGAAGGAGCACTGACTGGCGCTCCGGCAGCTGGCGCCCCCTGAAAGGCTTCGACAACACTCTCGTAATTCCCGAGCATGAGTTGCGACACGCCCCAGATGTTTCTCGCACCAAACCTACCCGATCCAGACCTGGTTCTTTCCGGGTTGCTGACTTCGGCAGCAAGTTCCGGGGCATTGGCAACTATGGCAGTGATACCAACAAGATCGAGAATATGGCCGTCCTTCGGCCCCAATTCGACGGACATTCGGGCGTATTTTAAAGCCTCGTTTGGCTGGTTATAGACAGCCAACATCCAACCATTTGCGCCATTTGCCCACGCATCAGCAGGGGACAATTCAAGGGCCTTTTCAGATAGTTCCGAAGCTTGACCTAAGAGATCTTCTCTTTGCGCTTCATCCGGGGACAGCATGGCCAGAGTCGCCAAAACCTGTGCCGATCCCGCATAGCCATCGGAGAGTGCTGGGTCGAGCTCGGCTGCATGCTGGAACATTCCCAGTGCGATTTGCTGGCGTTTGACGTCAAAAACGGGAAAAAACATGCCTCGGGCTTGATCTGCAAGGTTGGCCGCCTGAAGTCTTGTCAAAGATTGCTCACCAAGTGCTGCACGTTCAGCTTGTTCAATGGATTGAGCCGTTGGCGGTACTCCTGTGTTTTTTTGGCTCGTCCAGATGCCAAGCACAACGACTACTGCGAGGACCCCCAATCCAACTGGCAGCAGTCGCAGCGAACGCCGACGCCCGCCGGGCTCATCGCCGTTCCATGCATTTGATACGCCGTCTTCAATTGTAGGCTCGTATGAAAACCGCGGCTTGTATCCGCCGGGATCAACAAAAATGCGAACACCCTCGCCGTCCCATTGATCTTCGTAAAACTCGCGCAATAGCCGACGCAGCCGCCTGGCTTCTACGCGAACGAGGTTTTGGCCGCCACTGCCATCAATGCGCCGCCCATAGACCTCTACGGCAATAGCTTTGCCTCGGATCTGGGGACCGCGGCCCGCGATAGCTTCCTCGACTACGTATGTAAGAAACTGTTGGAGACGGGGTGAAGCTTGAAACTCATCGCTCGATACAACGCGCTCGAGCGCTTCCCGGACAAGATCCGGCGATGGCTGCTCAACATGTTGATCTATCGGCAATTCATTGGCTTTGTTCAAGGCAAACTCACCCCCAACTCACGGTGACTCACTTGGCCTGCTTGGTCAACCACACTCATCTCGATGTGAGAATAGATAGTGGGAGCCGGGATTAATCCAGTGGCGGTGGACCTGACAGAAGAGATTCCAGAGCTGTCCGATGCGCTGTCAGGGCGTATCGAAACGGATGCGTTGCTCAAAGAGGTCGTCGAAGACCTGAAGAAAGCTTCCGAGCTGCTGGATGATGTATCGATCACAGCCTCAGAGCGCGCGGAATGGGCCCACATAAAATCTGAACTCGTGAACGAACTTCGCCGGATGGTGAAGCGCGATCCTCGCAACATTTCCAATTGAGGGCATGGCCATGACAAAAGAAGACAACGGCAAAGATCTTAAAAACGAACCGAACCAGCAATCTGACGACATCGAAAACCCTTCCCGGCGACACGTTATGCAGGGGCTGGCAGCAGGAGCGGTCGCAACCGGTGCTGTTAGCTACGGTACAGGAACCGCACAGGCGCACCCCGGAGAAGGACCACTAGGCGAAAGCCTAAAGAACCCTTACGGCGGCAGACCTGCGGGCGGTATCACGCTGCCGGAGTACTTCCGCCCCACAAAATACATGACAGGTTCGAACGCGAACTACTTCCCGCTGTCCGAAGAGCTCGGCCCCGACGAAATGCGGATATCGTTTTGTGGTTCCACCCCGTTTCCGCCCCGCGAAGATCAGGCTGGCACCTGTATCATGGTCGAGCTGGGGAATGGAAAGAGGTTCTTCTTCGACTTCGGGTCAGGTTGTGTTCGCAATATTATCGGGATGCAGGTTCCGGGTCAGTTGATCAACGACATCTTCATTACGCACCTGCATGTCGATCATTATGCCGACATCCCTTACATCTACCCGTTCCGGGCTTGGTCTGGTGGATACACACCGCTTCGCATTCACGGTCCATCAGGTCGGACACCCGAGCTTGGCACGGCCGGAATGGTTAAAGGCATGCAGCAAATGCTCAAATGGCATCTGGAGGCCTTTGATGTATTCCCGATTGGGGACGGCTATGAGATTGAGGTCAACGAATTCGATTTCCGCCAGGAAGGTGGCATCGTTTATGACGAAGATGGCGTGACTGTTCGGTCCTGGCCTCGTAGCCACGCCAAGGACGGAGCTGTGGGGTATCGGCTGGATTGGAATGGCCTGAGCTTTGTTTGGACCGGCGATGGCCGCCCTGATGAACTGAGCCTTGAATACGGAAAAGGCGTGGATGTGTTTGTGACCGAAATGTCCGGACAAGATATCGGTCAGTTGATGACCTACAAATACGGTTTGCCGCAAGAGCTGTTCAACTACACGATCGATACGCACCATACTTCGCACTATGCGGTCGGTAAGATGATGGCTGAGGCGCGCCCAAGGCTTGCAATGGTAACCCACTATACGCAAGACGAGGATATCGATGCTGAGATGTTGGCGGGAATCCGAGCGCACTATGATGGGTTGTTCGCCTGGGGTTTGGATGTCGCCGTTGTCAACGTAACCAAGGATGCAATCTGGTATCGGAAGGCGACGCTTCCCGGAAAGTCTGGATCTGTCGCCCCCTTCCGCGAATTGGGCAAGATGGAAGCAGAAGGCAAGATCACGCTGCCGGATGAAATCAAGCCGCCAGCACCGCGGTCATCACGTGCCGAACAGCAAGATCAGAAGTACCGAGACATGGAGATCGATCCCAAAGAATACTACCCAGCTGATGTATTCCGGGCTCCTGATCCAGAATGGCCCAGCGATTTCGTCATTAAGGTCGATGACGTCATCCCGAACCGAAAGAAGAAGGCGGAGTAACGACATGATCGAATTTGGGTCGTCATCCGCAATCCCCGTAACGATCCTTACCGGCTTTCTAGGAGCCGGTAAGACAACGCTTCTAAACCGCATCCTCACCGGCAATCACGGATTGCGAGTGGCAGTCCTGGTGAATGACTTTGGATCCATCAACGTCGATGCCGACTTGGTGGTCGGCCTCGAAGATGATGTGATGAGTCTAGCGAATGGCTGCGTGTGCTGCTCGATCCGAGACGACCTGATCGAAACGGTAGAGGCCGTTCTCGCCCGGCCTGAGAAACCGGAATATATCGTCCTTGAAGCAAGCGGAGTGTCGGACCCGTCATCAATTGCGATGACATTCACAGATCAGAAGTTTCGGGACATGATCCGCTTGGATAGCCTGATGTGTCTCGTCGATGCGGAACAGCTCTTTTCTGCGCCTGAACAAATGGAACTGAAGCTTCGTCAAATTGCGTTCTCGGACATGGTTATTTTGAACAAGGTTGATCTTGTCGACAGGGCTACGGTTCAGAAGGTGCATGATTGGCTCGGGTCTCGCTTTCGTCGCTATCGTTTGGTCGAAGCTGTCAATGCGAACGTCCCTCTGGACATACTTCTTTCAGTCGGCCGCTTTGCCTCAGAACAACTAGAAACAGAAGTACCTGACCATCATGAACATGGCCCCGGCTGCGGCTGCCACCACGCTGATCATTCAGAAGGCTTTTCGACAACTATGATGAAAGCGGAACGCCCGATAAGCCTCTCTTCTCTCCGAAGCGCTATTCGGTCGCTTCCCGGTGATGTCTATCGTCTCAAGGGTTTTGTCTTCAGTGAGGAGGATCCGGATCATCGCATTCTTGTCCAGGTCGTCGGCAAACGCATGGACATCGCGCGGGATGAAGTGTGGGGTGAGCGTAAACCCGAAACTAGGCTTGTTGCAATTGGAGCGCCAGGAGCCCTTTCAGAGCACACTCTTTCAGATACGCTACTTGAGACTGTATAATGGCCAAATCGGCCGAACCTGGTCTTGTGCGTCTTTAGTGAGCTCAGATGCTTCGGTTTCTGGTCCAATGAATCCAGTGGAGTATCTGGTATGCTAATCGTTCTGGCGCTGTATTTTGGCCTGGCATGGCTGGTGTTTTCAAAACTTCGCCTGCTGCCTTGGAACGCGGTTTCAAAGACCTTCATCTATGGCGGTGGTGTCGTGATTGCATTGGTGGTTATCGGCGCGCTGAACCACACGACACCAAGCGGGACGGTTTCGGTCCAAGGTGCAGTGATCAGCATTGCCCCAAATGTTGCTGGACCAGTGACAGAAGTCGCAGCAGAGCCCAATGAGTTGGTATCAAAGGGGGATGTTCTTTTCCGGATAGATGATACGGAATTCGCCGCTGAGGTCGCTCGACTTGAAGCGTCGTTGGCCTCCGCCCAATCTGAGGCAGATCAGCTGGGTCACGACCTTGAGGCGGCTGAGGCTGACATCGCCTCATTGTCCGCGCAACTGGATTTTGGTGTGGCGCGTCGCGATGATATTATCCGTCTCACCGAACGGGGAGCGTCCACTGAGTTCCAGCTTCAGGAAGCCGTTTCAACGATTGAGCAACTTGATGCGGGCTTGCGCGCCGCAAACGCGCGGAAGGCGGGTCTTGAACGGCGTATTGCCGCGCAAGTGGATGGGGTCGATGTTGGCGTTGCTGAGATAGAGAATTTGCTGATCCAAGCGCGTTGGGCATTGGAACAAACAGTCGTGCGCGCACCTGCAGATGGCATGGTGACAGGCTTGACCCTGCGCCCTGGAAACCGGGTTTCGACTCTGCAAGGGGCAATCAATTTTATTGTACCAGGCGACAGGGTTCTGGTTGCGACACTTCCTTTGAGTAGCCTGCAAAACATATCCGTTGGCGACACTATTCGAGTTGCACTGCGTAGTATGCCTGGAGCGGAGTTTGATACCACGATTTCGGACATACCACCCGCTACCAGCGAAGGGGCGTTGGATGCCAGAAGTGGGCTTCCTTCATTGCGTGAGTTGATTGGCGCGGCGGACTTCATCGTTGTTGCAGAAATTCCGGAAGATCAAAGTGCAAGGGTGACCAAGCTGGGTGCATCAGGTACGGGCTTGGTTATCACCGAGGAAGCAGGCGCGATTTCGGTGTTGGCAGAAATTCTATTCTGGGTGACCAAGAAGCTGAATTACCTTTGATTTAACTGAATTGCGCAAGGAACGACCTATGTCGTTACCTGCAAAATCATACTTTTGCTTTGAGCTTCACTAACTGAGCCGTTCGCACCTCGGGACTTGCGGGGCTCAACTTTGGAAGTTCGATTTGGGATCTGTACGGTCCTTGATTGCTCAGCATCCGATGGCAATTTGTTCCGCATTGTCGTCATCAGCAAGTTCGAAACGCTTCGAAGAATGTGTTCGTTACACTCTGTAGAAGTGACGGTTTTATATATCTTACCGGGCCTTTCATTAAACCCCAGACTTTGGCTTAGAAATGCCAGTTTCCATTCCTAGTGTGGAATATTCAGTAGAGTATTTTTTAGTCCAACTTTTTATCACTGCTTAACATATAGTTGCAGAAAACAGTTGCTCCTCAGTCCGCCAATTCCCCCTATGCAAGGCGACACTTAGTTCCACCACCAGCGAGAGTACCTTGCCATGCTTGTGTCAGTTCCTTCACCCTGCACTTAGACCGATTTCATTGATCCTGACTTTCTTTTGGAAAATCAGGGCTGATTTGCAGATCATACGCCGAAGGTGCCTGTTCCTGCTGATGAGCCGTATGGCGAACGCGGATGGAGGCGAGGCAATGCTGTTCGACAATAAAGGTACGGCTCGCATGTGCAGCCGAGGAAACGGTGTTGTCTAGTAGGGTTGCCCGAGGGGGAAGGCAGCGTCTTGCCGCTGATGGCTAGGGGTGTTTGGCTTGTCCAAATCCCGCTGATCCAAAACAAGTGCGGCGGTGCAGGCCGCGCTGCTACTCTTTGCGCGAGAACACGTTGTTTTCAATAAGAACAGGCTGGTTGCCGCATCTGCGTTAGGATGCTGAGTTAGCGAGGCCCGAAAATTGAAAGACGGCTTTGCACGCTAAGTAGCCTTTTGTACTCGTTCCAATGAACGGTCATCACGCAACCGAAGATCGCTTCACATGACACCGGTTCAGCGACGCTCGCGGTTCGTTGTTCCGGAGTGTTCATTAATAGGTTGTGCGCTTCGGTTTTTGGTAGATACCCACGATGCCTTCCAAGATACATGCCCTACGCCCGCAACCAGGATTTAAGTTAAGCTGACCCAAGCCGCATTCCTTGAAGAACTCTGCACACATGCGGCTACAAACTCAACACCATTGAGTCCATCATGAACCGTTGGATAAACAACCGACGCATCAGGTGAAATACCATTCCGGAAAGCTTGGATTGCCTCAGCAGCCTCTCCATAGATATTGGCGAAACCTTCAAGATATCCCTCGGGATGGCCCGGAGGGATTCTGCTCAACCGATTGGCAGCATCACCAGCTCCAGCTCCATTTCGAGTGATCAGTCGCTTGGGTTCGTTGTATGGCGTGAACCAAAGGTAATTGGGATCTTCCTGGGCCCACTCCAGCCCACCTTTTTCGCCGTAGACCCGCAAACGAAGTGCGTTTTCATTTCCGGGAGCCACCTGAGAAGACCACAGCATACCACGCGCTCCACCTTCGAAGCGAAGCAAGACGTGGGCGTTGTCATCGACTTTGCGCCCCGGCACAAAGGCCTGCAAGTCCGCCGCCAGGCTTTCCGCTGTCAGCCCGGTTACAAAGCAAGCGAGGTTGTAGGCATGGGTTCCGATGTCACCGGTTGATCCACCCGCGCCCGAGCGTTCGGGATCAGTTCGCCACTCAGCCTGTTTGAAATCCTGCTGCTCGGTCAGCCAGTCCTGCGGGTACTCAACCTGAACCACACGAATCTTGCCAATATCGCCGTTGGCAACCATTTCACGCGCCTGCCGAACCATCGGATAGCCCGTGTAATTGTGGGTCAAAATGAACAGGGCATTCGCGGTTTCTGCTGCTTTGACCAGCTTTTTTGCATCGGCAAGGGTAGAGGTGAGTGGCTTGTCACAAATCACATGAATACCGCGTTTCAGAAACTCGCGCGCAGCTGCATAGTGGACGTGATTTGGCGTGACGATTGAGACCGCCTCGATTCCGGATTTCAGCCGGGCTTCGCGGATCGCCATTTGTTTGAAGTCTTCATAGACCCGTTCGAGCCCCAATGCCTGACCACTTTCCAGAGATTTCTCTGGCGTCGAAGACAAAGCACCAGCGACCAATTCAAACTTGTCGTCCAGTCGCGCGGCTATGCGATGAACGCCGCCTATGAATGCGTCGTTTCCGCCGCCAACCATGCCAAGGCGAATACGACCCGAGGTTTCTTCACTGCGTCCTGTGACCATCACTCAATCCCCAGCATTTTACGATTGGCGGCTTCGTCGGCGCCACCGTCGGCGAAATCATCAAAGGCTTTCTCGGTCACACGTATGATGTGATCTGATACGAATTGAGCGCCTTCGCGCGCGCCATCCTCGGGGTGCTTGAGACAGCATTCCCATTCGACCACAGCCCAGCCATCAAAGTCATTCGCGGCCATTTTTGAGAAGACCGCACCGAAGTCCACTTGGCCATCACCAAGCGACCGGAACCGCCCGGCCCGATCAACCCAGCTTTGATATCCGGAATAAACACCCTGCCGCCCTGTTGGGTTGAACTCGGCATCTTTGACATGGAACATCCGGATCCGGTCTTTGTAGATGTCGATATTGTCAAGATAGTCGAGGCATTGCAGGATGTAGTGCGACGGGTCGTATAGCATGCAGGCCCGTGAGTGATTTCCCGTCCGTTCCAGAAACATCTCGTACGTCACACCATCGTGGAGGTCCTCTCCGGGGTGGATTTCGTAGCAGACATCAACGCCGCAGTCTTCGGCGTGATCAAGGATCGGTACCCAACGACGAGCGAGCTCATCAAATGCCGTTTCAATCAAGCCCGCAGGACGCTGCGGCCAGGGGTAAACATAGGGCCAGGCCAAAGCGCCTGAGAATGTCGCATGTGCCGAAATGCCTAAGTTCTTTGACGCTGACAGAGCCTTTTTGACCTGATCCACTGCCCATTCTTGCCGGGCTTTCGGGTTCCCGCGAACGCTTTCGGCAGCAAAGCCATCAAACGCGCTGTCATAGGCTGGGTGAACGGCCACAAGCTGGCCCTGAAGATGCGTTGAGAGTTCGGTGACTTCTACGCCATTCTCCCTGGCTTTGCCTTTGAAGTCATCGCAATAGCCGGTGCTGGACGCGGCCTGTTCAAGGTCGAATAGTCGGCCGTCCCAACTGGGGACCTGAACGCCTTTGTATCCGCAATCAGCCGCCCATTTGGTGATCGCGTCCCACGAATTGAACGGTGCTTCATCCCCCGCAAATTGCGCAAGAAACAAAGCTGGACCTTTGATCGTCTTCATAAAATTTCCTCCCCAAAACCTAAGCCTCTATGGCGGTAAATTTTCCTTTAGATAGATGTCGATACGGATACGTTCCTGCGCTTTGTTGAACGGAACCTTGTCCTTAGTTGCGCGCAATAGACGGACTGCGGAACGAACTATATGCCCGGTGTCTTGTGAGATTAAGGCGTCAAATGTGCCAAGCCTAAGCGCCTCACGACTGAGCGGAGTGAGCTCATGCGCTATGATCACCAGATCCTTGCTGAACCTGTTCTCTGAAAGAAATTGAATCAGTCCTGCATTACCCGCTGCTGACGAGTATATTCCGACCAGATCCGGATAGGTTTCAAAGATTTCGGGCATCATCTTGTAAATCAGATCTGGGTCATCCCGGCCTTCGACAGACGCTACGACTTGGAGGTGCGGAAATTCCTCGGCCACAACAATATCAAAGCCTTGGCGACGCTCCAGGTGGTCACGCGCCAAACGGGATCCTGTAAGAACCAAGACCTTGCCGTCACGATGGACAAACCGCCCCATCAGCTGAGCGGCGGTTCGTCCTGCCGAAACGTTATCGATTCCCACAAAGTGGTCTCGCTCGGAACTGGGCAAGTCAGATACCAAGGCAACCACCGGAACGCCTTTGTCCCTGAGCCTTTTGACAGCATCGCGAACAGAAGGCGTTTCTGGCCCAAAAACGGCGACTCCGTCTACATCCAAACTGTCGACAGCATCCAGAATGTTGACGATATCTTGCGGCTCGAACGGGGCGACCTTCTTTATCGCAATGCGGGTCCGCTCGATAAATTGGTCACGGGATTGTTCTGCGATCTGACTGCTGATTGCCTCCACAAACTCGTTGTCAGTGTCCGGCAGAACAAAGAGGAAGTTGTAAACTCGGTTTCGCGCAAGGTTGGCCGCGGCCGTATCGCGCACATAGCCCAGCTCATCAATTGCCTTTTGTACTTTCTGTACGGTTACGGCCCGCACGCCGGGGCGTCTGTTCAAGACCCGGTCAACAGTCGCGAGACTGACGCCCGCGACGCGCGCGAGGTCGTTGACGGTTGGCTTTTTCACCAATTCTAGTTTTTGTTTTTGGTCTTCCACGTGTTCTTCAGCCCTCAATCTCCCGCGCCAAGCCTTCAAACAACAAAGCAACAGCCTCGGCGCCGGGATCGTTATGTCCAACTAGGTTTTCTTCGGGAACATAGGCTGCCCGGCCCGCCTTGGCACGACGAATATTTGCGGTGTTGTTCGCGCCTTCGCGGGCAGCCTCGGCCGCATTTGTCAGACCAGATGGTAGCGCGGTAAGTGCCGGCGCCAGAGCGTCAATCATTGTCCGGTCACCGACTTTGGCACCTCCGACCTGGCTGACACGGTTCAGGCCCTCGACCAGGGATTTCGGCACGGAGGCTCCGCTTGCACAGGCATCCCCGGCTGCATTGAAGAAGATCGCAAGGATCACACCTGATGACCCACCCATTGTCTGGCTCAGTTCGTTGCCCAACGCCGGAAACAGCTGCGTCAGATCGGCCAGCGGCATGCGGTCAAGGCTACCTTGCAATGCTCTTGCGGCAGTGGCCAGTGTGCTTCCTGTATCGCCATCTCCGGATTTCGCGTCCAGCTCGTTCAGGGTTTTCTCGGCGTTGATGAGCAGCTCAGACAACCGGGTGATCGTTTCCTTTGTTGCGGGATTGTTCGAAGGAATTGGATCGATTGGGGTCAGGCCATCAGGCAATGGTGCTACTTTGATTGGGTCGATGGAATTGACCCCGGGCCATGCGGCCAGATCAACGGGAGCTTCCAGGGCTGACAAATCGTCCTGATCTACGGGCAAAATGGAAACCGAAAACCCATGCATATCGAGCGATGTCATCATGGGTGCAGGGCCAATGATACGTTGGGCAATACCAGTTTCGGACAACGCGTGCGTGAGGACAGCCATTTCTAGCGGAGTCGTTGAACCCAGGTTGTTGACCAATGCCACGCAATCCCCGGACCCAACCCTTTGCTTCAGCTTCTCCACCACTGTGGACATGGCCGATATGGCATTCGAGAATTCGACTTGCTGTACACCGGGCTCGCCGTGGATGCCCAAGCCAAGCTCTGCCTTCCCGGGGGCGATCCTGTCTTCTTTCGGAGATCCCGGGACGGTACAGGTGTCCAGGCTCATGCCGATGCTGACAACCTTTGCTATGGTGTTTCTTGCTGCTTTGGTGACGGTGTCCAGGTCAGCGCCGTTTTCGGCAAGCGCTCCGGCGATTTTGTGGACGAACAAGGTACCCGCCACGCCACGTGGTTGCGGAAGGTCGGGCAGGGCGATGTCATCATCGACGACGACCATTTCAACCTTGCGACCCAATGCACGGGCGCGTTCCGCCGCCAGTCCAAAGTTCAACCGATCACCGGTGTAATTCTTGACGATCAGCAGGCATCCAGCCTCACCCGTGACCGCAAGAATGCCGGCCAAAACTGCCTCCACCGAGGGTGAGGCGAACACTTCGCCGCAGACCGCTGCTGTCAACATACCGGCACCAACAAACCCTGCATGGGCGGGTTCGTGTCCAGACCCTCCGCCAGAAACCAGGGCGACCTTCGACTTGTCCCAACCCGACCGGTAAACAACCTTGATATGCGGGTAGCCGTCCAATCGGGTGAGCTGACCGCCAGAAGAGGCTAGAAGGCCGTCTATCGCCTCTGTCACCAGGGTTTCTTTTGTGTTGAGGAACTGGGCCATGCTTTTGCTCCTTAATTCACGCGCGCGCCGGACGCGTCAAAATACAACGGGTTGTGGGGGCGGATTTTTATAATCTTTCCAGATGGGTAGTCCTGATGGACATCAATCAGGGTCACAACCGGGTGACCATTCAGGTCCAGGTGCAGCCGTGTTTGATCTCCCAGATGCTCGGCGCGTATCACACGCGCCTCGCTACCTTCGCCTTCAATGATGTTTTCCGGGCGCAGGCCGATCTGCGGGCCTTTGTGATCGCCTCCGAACAACTCGGACGGTAGGATGTTGATCCGCGGCAGACCCAACCGGCTGGCAACGTAAACACTGCCCGGGTTTTCATAGATATCCCGGGGTGTTCCGTACTGAACCAATCGGCCGTTTTCCAAAACGCCGATATGCGTCGCCATTGTCATGGCTTCGACCTGATCGTGGGTCACGTAGAGCAAGGTTGACCCCAGATCGGCCTGAATCCTCTTCAACTCGACCCGCAGATCCGCCCGAAGCTTGGCGTCCAAAGAGCTGAGCGGTTCGTCCATTAGGAAGATCTGCGGATCGCGCACCAGCGCCCGTCCGATCGACACACGCTGCATTTCGCCGCCTGACAGTTCAGTGGCTTTGTTGTCCAGCTTGTGCGGGATCTGGAGGATTTCTGAGACTTCGTTGACCTTCCTTGCGATCTCATCCTCTGGCGTCTTCAGGATCGGCGACCGCAGAGGGAAAGACAGGTTTTCCCGCACTGTCATATGCGGGTACAGCGAGTATTGCTGGAAGACCATCGCTACATCGCGCTGGGCAGGTGTATCTATTCCAACGTCACGCCCGGCAATGCGCACCGTTCCTGAATCCAGTTTCTCAAGCCCGGAAATCAATCTCAGAGTCGTTGTTTTTCCCGCACCTGTCGGGCCCAACAACACCACAAAGGCCCCGTTGGGGATCGTCATTGAGATATCATCTACCGCTTTGACGTTGCCGAATGACTTCGAGATGTTCTCCAACACGACTTCAGCCATTGCTTAGTACCTCGTCGTTCAGAGCGGACCTCAACGCGCGCCCAGTAGACTTTTCAAATAGGGTTACCGCGGGGGAGCGGAACTCCAATCCCACTGTCTCGCCGGGATTAACGGTCTCGCGGGCATCAATCCGGGCTTTCAGCTCTCCGTTCGGGCTTTGCAGCGTCACGATCTGGGTGGTTCCCAGATATTCTGCCGCCAGGACCTTGGCCCGGTAAGCGCTGTCGTCTGACAGAAAAACATGCTCGGGGCGTACGCCGAAAACCAAGTCACCTTCCGCCCCTTCCATCAGTTTGGGCACGGCTTCGTCATGGCCATTCAGTCGAACCATTTCTGAGCCAGGCTCGACCTTTCCTTGAAAAGGCAGGAAGTTCATAGAGGGAGACCCGATAAAATCCGCAACGAACATTGTCGCTGGTTTGTCGTAGATTTCCTGAGGTGTGCCGAATTGCTCAATCACAGCATTATTCATCACCACGATCTTGTCGCCCATTTGCATGGCCTCCAGTTGATCATGTGTGACGTACACAGTAGTTGCGCCCATGCGATCATGAAGCGCGCGTAGTTCTTCGGCCATGTGCTCACGAAACTCGGCATCCAGGGCGCCAAGAGGTTCGTCCATCATGAACGCCTTGGGTTCACGAACAATTGCGCGCCCGAGCGCCACGCGCTGCCTGTCGCCGCCCGACAGTCCACCTACCGGGCTATCGAGGATGTCTTTGATCCCCAAGATGCCCGCGACTTCCTCGACTTTGGCCTTTACGGCGGCTCGGGGCATGCCCTGCGATATCAGCGGATAGCTGATATTCTTGCGCACGTTCATATGCGGATATAGCGCGAACATCTGGAACACGAAGGCAATGTCCCGCTCTGATGGCGGCCGCTGGCTGATCTCTTCGCCGTCCAGATAGATTTCGCCCGAAGTTGGAAGCTCCAACCCCGCGATCATCCGCAGGGTCGTGGTTTTTCCGCAACCGGACGGGCCCAGCAACATGAAAAACTCGCCGTCCTCAATCGTGAACGAGCTTTCGCGGACAGCCGTGAAATCGCCGAACATCTTTTTTACGTTTTTGACTACGATCTGGGCCATTTCTACTCCGGGAAATGGCTGACGATGATGAACATGACGGTTCCGATCAGCGTGACGATGAAAGAGTAGGTGAAGGCCCAAAGGACAAAGGGTTGCATCAGCATGAAGACACCCAGTGCGATTAGGATGGTTGCAACCATCTCCCATGGGCCGCGGCGGAGCCGTAGCAATCCGGTAAGAAACTCGCTCATTTGCGTACGGCTCCGAATGTGATCCCACGCAGCAAATGTTTGCGCATCAGGATGGTGAAAATCATGACGGGGATCAGGAAGATCGTGGCACCTGCAGCCACAGCAGGCCAGTCCAGGCCGCCAATACCGATAATGGTCGGGATAAACGGTGGTGCAGTCTGCGCATTCGCGGATGTCAGCAGCACGGCAAACGCGTACTCATTCCAGGCGAAGATAAGGCAGAAGATCGCAGTTGACGCGATGCCTGTGGCGGCTTGCGGCAGCACCACTTTGTAGAAGGCCTGAAACCTCGTGTAGCCATCTATAAGGGCGGCTTCTTCGTACTCTCTTGGGATTTCGTCGATGAACCCTTTAAGCAACCAAACTGCTAGGGAAATATTCACCCCCGTGTAGAGCAGGATCATCCCGAGATGCGTATCGCTTAAACCGAGGTTTCTGAACATCAGGAAAATCGGGATGGCGACAGCAACCGGGGGCATCATCCTTGTACTAAGTATGAAGAACAGAAGGTCGTCCTTGAGTGGGACCTTAAACCTGCTGAACGCATAGGCGGCCAGCGTACCAAGGAAGATACTCAGGAAGGTTGAGCCAAATCCGATGATAACCGAATTCATAAAGCGCTCGCCGAACTTGGATGGCCCGACAATCACCATGTCGTATTGGCGGACGATCTCATCGGCCCAGTTCTGCGGCGGATTTGCTTCCAGAAACTCCTGCGTCTGCCGTGTGCGCGTGGTGAAGAGGTTGACGTAGCCTTCAAGCGTTGGGTCAAAGACCACTTTGGGTGGATAGCTGATCGCATCGGCCGGAGACTTAAAACCAGTCAGCAAGATCCATATCAGCGGGATCATTGTGATCAGCGCATAAGTAATGACTAGGAAGCCTGCGATCCATTTGGACCGGTTCGAGGGTTCAGTGACGGAAAAACTGCTCATCTCTGTTTCACCTTGTTCAGGGCTTTGACGTAGATCGACGCAAGGCCGAACACGGTTACGAAAAGGATGATCGCATAGGCTGACGCATAGCCCGTACGCCATTTCTCAAAGGCTTCGCGTTTTAGGTTGATCGAAGTGAGTTCCGTAACAGACCCCGGCCCACCACCGGTGAGCTGAACCACCAGGTCGAACATCTTGAAGTTCTCAATGCCTCTAAACAGCACAGCGAGCATGAGGAACGGCAGAACCATCGGGATGGTAATCGTAAAGAACTGTCGCAGCTTGCTGGCTCGGTCGATTTCAGCCGCCTCGTAGATGTAGTCAGGAATGCTGCGCAGCCCAGCGAGACAGATCAGCATCACGAAGGGGGTCCACATCCAGGTGTCGACAATCACGATCGCCCATGGGGCCAACGTGACGGACCCCAGCATTTCAAAGCTCGATGGGTCCTTGCCGGTAAACCACGACACGATGTAGTTAAACAGGCCGATCTGAGGTTGATACAGGAACTTCCAGAAGTTACCGACAACCGCCGGAGACAGCATCATCGGCAGCACGATAATCGTGGTCCAAAGATCGTTTCCCTTGAATTTCTTGTTGATCAGCCACGCCAGAGCAAACCCGATCAGGACCTGGAAAAAGATCGTCCAGAACAGGAAGTGCGCCGTCGCCTGCATATTCAGCCAAGTGTCAGAGTCCGTCAGGATACGCTCGTAGTTCCTGAGACCGACATCTTTAACTTCACGCCCGATCCGGTTGGCTTTGTAGTTGGTAAAGCTCAGTTGGATGGTCCAAATCAACGGAAAGATGTTGATCGCCAGCAATAGAAAAATCGTTGGGGAGATGAATATCCAGGCGATCGCGCGGTCGGATAATCCCCGGATTTTTCGCGCAACTCGCTCGGGCGTTGCCTGTGCAACGCGATCTACGGTCCTGTCAGACATCTCTTTGCCAGTTCTTGTTGGTGTAGGACTCACGGGTGAAGGTGGAGCGGGATTGCACCCGCTCCGGCCTGTGTCCGGATTACAGCTTGCCTTCGTCTTCGAAGACTTCCGTCCAATCTTCGATCAGAAGATCCAACGCTTCCTGAGCTGTACCTTGGTCAGCAACCACGTAGTCGTGGATGCGTTTCTGCATTGCCAGCAGAAGTTCCGCGTAAGCAGGCTCTTGCCAGAAATCCTGCACACCGCCCATCGCTTCTAGGAAGTCTCCGGCGAAAGGCTGGCTGTCTACGAAACCAGGATCTTCCAGCACGGAGTTATGTGCGGAGTAGCCGCCTAGCTCCCACCATTTGGCCTGCACTTCTGGCTGCGCGAACCACTTGATGTACTCAAGTGCGGCGTCCTGTTTGTCAGAGTAGCTGACAACAGAGATACCTTGTCCGCCCAGCGTCGAACCTGCCTGATTTTGAGGTGGGTTCACGAAGAAGTCGATCTTGTCACCGCCCGTATTGGGGTCGGCGTAGAGACCTGGGAAGAACGCAAACCAGTTCATGGCCATGGCGACCTGACCGGACTTAAAGGCGTCCAGGCTCTCACCCATGTAGGAGTTGGTATATCCCGGAGGCGTCGCCGTTTCGTAGAATTCCTTGTAGAACTCCAGAGCTTCAACCGCTTCGGGTGAGTTTACCGCGCCTTCCATGTCATATGAGCCCGGGGTGTTTTCGTATTTGAAGCCCCAAGGATACAGCGCTCCGGTCACACCCATGGTGATCCCTTCAGAGCCGCGCTCGGTAAAGATTGCTGCCCCATAGACCGTCTTGCCGTCGATCTCACGACCTTGGAAGAACTGTGCGATCTGTAACAACTCTTTCTGAGACTGAGGCTCACGCAGGTCCTGACCCGTAGCCTCTTTGTAAGCGGCCTGGATGTCTGGGTTCTCGAACCAGTCCTTGCGATAGAACCAGCCGTTTGCATCGCCCATCGCAGGCAGCGCGTAGTAGTTTGGTGTGCCCTTAGGCCACGTCGAGTACGCGTAGACAGTGGCCGGTGCGAAATCGTCCATGCTGATGCCTTCAGCATCGAAGAACTCGTTCAGCTGGACATAATGACCATTCTCAGCGCCACCACCGATCCATTGGCTGTCACCAATCAGCAGGTCGCAGAGCTTACCGCCAGAGTTCAGCTCGTTCAGCATCCGGTCCGCGAAATTTGGCCAGGGAACAAATTCGAAGTTCATCGTATGGCCGGATTCTGCTTCGAATTCTTTCGATAGCTCAACGAGCGCGTTGGCCGGGTCCCATGCAGCCCAACAAAGCGTCAGATCTTCAGCATTTGCCTTGGTGGAAAGAGTAGTAGCGGCAAGGACTATTGCGCTGGCCGAGGCCAGTTTTGTGTAAGTCATCCATTCCTCCCTTTTTGCGCCGTCAATCGAGGATGTGCGAATCGCGGCATACTTCCAAGGCTATTTGAGGTACGCACCTCAAGTCCAGAATTTTTTGAGGTTCGTACCTCAAATAGTCAAAGAAGGTTGTCGACATCGCTTTTTAGTTATTGATTTTATTTAATTTACTTATTTGCGATGATGCGCATGTATTTTTGACAGCTAGGATTTTTGAGGCCCTGTTGACCAAAAATGGTACAGACCGCAATCGCGGCAATGATGCGTCCAGCAGGTTTAGCGAACCCGCTTTTGAAGCACTCACAGATTATTTGGTCGATACCATTGAGAATTGGAGATAGCGTCAAACAGCACGGACCACTGGGGATCGTGCATAACTCGTTTGGTCAGGTGCAGACGTATGAACACGCTCTCTATCGTCAGTTTAAACCGGTACCCAATTAAGGGTTTGAGTGCCGAGCCCATGCACACCGTGACGCTGCGAGCAGGAGAAGGGATTCCCGGTGATCGCCTGTTCGGATTCGCGCGCTACAACTCCGGTTTCGATGCGCAGAACCCTCAGCCACTGCCGAAAGATCGCTTTGTTGTTCTGTTGAATGAGGCTGCACTAGCAGGCGTTAAGACGAATTTTGATATTGAGACCCAAACTCTAAAGATCAAAGCAAGCGGCAAAACACACAGCTTTAATATGCAAGCACCAGAAGATCGGATGAATGCGGCAAGTTTCCTGTCTTCAGAGATCGATTTAAAAGATCCCGAACCGCCAAATTTCGTTTCGTCTGCTACTCATCGGTTTACAGATGTGTCTGTCGTGTCACCTAAAATGATGAATGCGATATCCGTTTTAAATCTGGCGTCGGTGGAGAGATTGGGTGAGCAACTGAACGCGGAAATCCACCCGGCACGCTTCCGGGCGAATATTGAGATAGACGGCCTACGCCCGTTTTCTGAGCTTAACGCAGTTGGATCAGTTCTTAGATTTGGCGACGTCGAGCTGAAGATACTCTCGCGTACGAAAAGGTGTGCAGCCACTGAAGTGAACCCGGATACGGCCGAGCGGGACTTGAAAATACCCTATCTAATTCGGAAGTTGATGGGTCATATGGACATGGGTGTCTATGTTGAGGTGGCTAAAGGCGGAAAGCTGAGCGTGGGCCAAACAGGGCAAGTGTTAAATTAAACACTACTTCCCCCGCCAAAGTGGCAGTCCCAGGCGATTTGTCCCGCGTTCTTTCAAATGATTTGTGTCTACTCTTTCGCCAGCCGTTTTCTTGCTCGCCTATGGGAGGTTCTGTAATAAGCGTAAAAACCCATGATGTGGGTAGAGAGAAACTCAGGCAATGCAACAAAGCATAGCCGACCTTAGAACTGATCTACAACGTAAGCCGCCAATTGCATTGCGTTTCAAGTGGTGCGTAAATTTGCAGGAAGGTGACAGTTAATATCTGATGTGAATCTCCGGCGTACGGACATTTTTGTAATTGGCGTTGTCGTCCTGAACAGCGACTCTGTGAGCTTGGCATCAGCTGCAAAAGTACCTTGGCGGTAGAACTGACATGCGCTTTCTGTAAGTGTCATTTTCTTGAACCCAAGCAGTAGTATAGGCGTAGGCGATGTACTGATTTTGTTTGTCCGCCATCAATTGTCAGTTGCGTTCGCTTTGGCTTGAGAACGCTTAACTCAGCATTCTTTCCGAAACGTCCTCAAGGAGGGTATGAAGATCAAACTCTTCGCCTTTCTCGGCAAGCCCTTTGTCGTGCAGAATGAAGGACAGCCCGTGCACGAAACTCCACAACAAAAAACCACGACGGCGAACTTCGTCTGTGATTCCCGGCTCGCCCAGACATTTTGCGACCTCAGTCAAAAGAATCCCGAAGCTTTGCTGGCCGCCTTCCTCCAGCCGCGGATCCGCGATGCGGTCTGTGAAGCCGCCAAATTTCAGCCTGAAAATCCCCGGCTCATTTAACGCGAAGGCAATGTACTCCATCCCTATGGCTGTAATACGCTCGGGAGATCCTTCAGGAACGCCTTCCAGCGCGGCAAGCATTTTGTCTCGGTGCCGATCCATTCCCTCAAGAACAGTGGCGACCAACATTTCTGTCTTATCTTTGAAGTGCTTGTAAGGCGCGGCAGTTGATACGCCCGCGCGTCTGCACGCCTCGGATACGGAAAAACTGTCCGGACCTTTTTCTTCGACCAATTGTCGGGTTGCTTTGATCAGTGCAGCGCGGAGATCACCGTGATGATAGGCTTTCTTGCTGACGGAAAGACCCGCCGTTTGTCTGTTTGTCGGATGATTTTTTTCGATGCTGCTCATGATCCAACATGTGCCAGATCACGTATCTCTTGTCAAAGTGAGAACTTCTAACATATGTTAGAGACACTAACTTGATGAGGTCCCCAAATGCCGAATCCTGCAAATTCATCTACTGAAGCGAACAAACCGAGCCTATTTGTACGTGTGTTACGCGGCACTGTGCGCCTGGGAGTGACCGTCAGTTTTATCGCCGTCGCAGCGGCTGCTGTTCACTTCGGAGCATCCGAGCTCACCCGTAGAGCGGAGGCGGTGCCCGCACCGGATGCCGCCGCTGTGACCCCGGTATCCGTGACGCCGATAACATCCGAGAGCGCTTACACAGTCGACCGTGTGTTCATCGGGCAGGTCGAACCTCAACGTTCGGCAGATATCTCTTTCGAACTGAACGGGACGCTCGATCAAATTCTGGTGGATGAGGGTGACGAAGTTGCCAAGGGTCAACTTCTTGCGACACTGGACATTTTACTGCTGGAGGTCGAACGCGAACGTCTGACAGCATCACGTGATGCCATTGCAGCCCAGCTTGCATTTGCAAGAAAGACGGTCGAGCGAAACTCGAAACTCATCGAACAAGGTTTTACCAGTCAAGCCCGTTTGGACGAAGCCGTTTCTCAGCAAGATGAATTGTTATCCAGGATTGGCGAGTTGGATGCAGCCTTGCGTGATGTGACCGTTCGGATCGAAAAATCCAGTATCAAGGCCCCATTTGCCGGTCAAGTAACCGCGCGACATGTGGACGGAGGTGAAACTCTGCGATCGGGCGAGCTAGTTCTGGGAATGGTCGAGGTCGTGTCGCCGCAGGTTCGGATCGGTATTCCTCTCGATGTTGATCCGGCGCTTCTGACTGATGTTGAGATCGAAATATCAGCTAAAAGCTACCGGGCTGAGCTTGCAACCTTGCGACCCGATATTGATCCGGTGACCCGAACCCGCACTGCGCTGTTCGATCTGAAAAACGCTCCCGACGTTGCTTTCGGACAAACCGCACGTGTGCATGTACTCAATCCTGTCCAAAGTGCGGGAACCTGGGTGCCCACAACATCGCTGAAGGAAGGAACACGCGGGCAATGGACACTGCTGGTTGCCGACGCGCAAAAGACTGTGCGCCTGGCGACGGTCGAAGTGCTGCATGCCGAAGATGACCGCGTCTTTGTGCGTGGCGCGTTTCCGGAAGGCACCGTTCTGATCGATCAGGGGCCGCAGCGGGTCAGCGTTGGTCAGCGCGTCGCTTTCAACACTGGCGAGTAACGGAGCGATCTGATGGAAACCCTTACCTTTCGCCATCCCCGGCTGGTTGCCCTGATCATTTTGGTGCTTGTATCTGCAGGGTTGTCTTCGTTCCTATCGCTTGGGCGACAGGAAGACCCCACGATCACCAACCTCTTCGCAACTGTAACCACGCAGTTTCCTGGCGCAGACCCCGAACGGGTCGAAGCACTGGTGACCGCAGAAATCGAAGAAGAGCTGCGAAAGATCGCCGAGTTGGATGAGATCAGTTCAGTCTCCCGATCGGGCGTGTCTGTCGTTTCGGTGGAATTGCTGGAAACGCTAGACGAAGCCACCATTGAGCAGGTTTGGGCCGAGGCTCGGGACGCCGTCGAAGATGCGCGCCAGAACTTCCCGGCAGGAGTATTGCCACCGGAGTTTGATGCCGAGGGTATTGCTGCTTATTCCGCTGTCATTGCAGTTGCGGCCGAGGACCCCGACTTCCCATTAACTTTGCTGTCTCGTCATGCCGAAGCATTAGGTGACAGATTGCGCGCGATACCTGCGACACGAGCCGTCGACTATTTCGGTCAGCCAGAAGAAGAGGTGCTCGTAAGTGTCGATATGGACAAGGCCGCTGCGCTTGGGCTTGGCGCTGCCGAGATTTCCCAGCGGATTGCCGAAGCAGATGGGAAGGTTCAGTCTGGGCGGCTGCAATCCGATGTCGACCTGACCATTGGCGTCAGCGGAGAAATTGAGAGTTTGGATCGCATTCGGAGCATCGTCCTGCGTGAAAACGCGGACGGTGCAGTGGTGCAACTCGGAGATATTGCCAGCGTAGACCGGGGCGCACGCGACCCGCAGTCCTCAATCGCATTTGCCAACGGAAAGCCCTCCGTTTTGGTGGGGATTCTGGCGCAGGACGGCGTGCAGATCGACCGCTGGACAGGCTTTCTACGGGATGAGCTTGAGGCCGGCGCCGCATCAGTGCCTTTGGGCATGCAGGAAATACTGCTGTTTGATCAAAGCCAGTACACGACGGATCGTTTGTCAGAGGTTGGGATCAACATGGCCATTGGTGTGGCTCTGGTCGTGGCAGTCTTGTTTGTTACGTTGGGCGTTCGTGCAGCTGCGATCGTGGCCTTGGTATTGCCGGTTGTCTCATTGGCAACTCTTGCGACGATGAACATGATTGGATTGCCAATTCACCAGATGTCCGTGACTGGCCTAATTGTTGCCCTCGGTCTGCTCGTTGACGCAGCCATCGTGATGACGGATGAAATTCGTCGTCGTTTGCAGGATGGGATGGAGAGACTTTCAGCCGTGCGAGATGCTGTTCGCCGGTTGGCTGCGCCTCTGCTGGCGTCGACTGTAACAACGGCGCTCGCATTCACGCCGATGATCTTGTTGCCGGGACCCGCCGGCGACTTTGTCGGTGCCATCGCCATAGCCGTGGTGCTTATGCTTGTCTGGTCCCTAATTGTGGCCTTGACGGTGACCCCTGCGATTGCGGGCTGGGTACTGTCCGACCGCCCCGACGCAGGAATGCTTAGCCGCGGTATCGGCATCCCGCCGCTTGCTCGAGTGTTCGAGGCCTCAATTCGATTGTCAGTCACTAATCCGGTGCGCTCCATCGCGTTGGCAATGGTCTTGCCCGTGCTTGGCTTTGCGGCCTTTCCAACGCTGACCGCGCAATTCTTTCCGGGCGTCGACCGAAACCAATTCTATATCGAGGTCGACATGCCGGGTGGAACATCAATTGCCACCACCGAAGCAACCGCCCGCCAGATCGATGAGATGCTGCTGACTGATGACGGCGTCAAAAGTGTCTATTGGACGGTTGGAGAATCCGGCCCGGCATTCTACTACAACATCGTTGGCAACCGTTCACGCGAGCCCGGTTTTGCACAGGCCATGATCACGACCGACACAGCCGACGACGCAGCCCGCCTTGTCGGAGCCTTGCAGGGTCGTTTGGATACCGACTTTCCTGACGCGCAGATCATCGTTCGTGGTCTCGTGCAGGGCCCTCCGGTCGACGCACCAGTTGAAGTCAAGATTCAAGGGCAGGACATCACGGTTTTGCGCGATCTTGGCGACGAGGTGCGTTCAGTTATGGCCAATCTCGATCTGGTGACGCAGGCGCGCGCCAGCGTGAACGGCGGCAATCCTCAAATCCGGTTCGAGATTGATGAGGTCAAAGCCCGTCTGCTGGGACTGGACGTGGCGGATATAGCTGGTCAGCTGGACACGGCGCTTGTTGGCGTCACTGGTGGATCACTGATCGAAGGGACTGAACAGTTGCCGGTGCGTGTTCGTCTGGGTAACAAGGTGCGATCAGACCTAAGCGCCATTGTCAGTATGCCCATCCTGCTGCCCAATGCTGCCGCCATATCCGCCACTAGTGTTTTCCCTGCTGTGCCGTTGTCGGAACTCGCCAGACCGGTGATCGAACCTGCGGAGAGCGTAATAACCCGAACGGACGGCGTGCGCGAAAACACCATACAGGCGTTTATCGTCCCCGGTGTTTTACCCGAAGAGGCGTTGCAGGACGTTTTAGAAGCGCTTGAAGCGTCCGGATTTGTATTACCGCAAGGCTATTCGATGTCCTTAGGCGGCGACAGTGATGCCCGATCCAACACCGTGGGCAATCTGCTTGCCTCTGTCGGTTTGATTGTCACACTCTCCATCGCGACCATCGTTCTGACCTTTAACTCGTTCCGACTGACGCTCGTGACCTTGGTCGTGTGCGTGTTGTCTGCAGGCCTTTCAATGCTGTCGCTGGCGGTCTTGCAATTCCCGTTCGGAATTACTGCGATCATCGGAGTCATCGGCTCGATCGGGGTTTCGATCAACGCGGCGATAATAATTCTGACCGGGTTGCAACAAGACGTTGACGCAAGCCAAGGCGACCGAGCAGCCATGGCGCGCGTTGTGACTGGTTCAAGTCGGCACATCATCTCGACAACGGTCACAACCTTTGGCGGGTTCCTACCCTTAATCATAGGCGGTGGAGCATTTTGGCCACCATTCGCCGTGGCCGTCGCCGGAGGGGTACTTTTGTCGACCGTCGTATCCTTCTATTTTACGCCGCCCGTGTTCGCGTTGATGTATCGTGGATCATTCAACAAAAGACGTTTGGCCAATCACCCTCATTCCCAGCCCCACGAAGCCGTCGTCGCGCTTGTGGCGGAATGAGGATCTAGACCACTTCTTAAGAAGAATTATCATGCTTCAAAGCCGTTATTGTGTGAAGTAGGAAAAGGGCTGCTATCGGCCCTTAGTTGGCTTTTGCAAAGTCTGCTTTTGCGCTAAGCTGCCGTACTTGGCTATCCCAGCAATAGCCGTCTTGCGCTCACGGCGGCCGTTCTCTGCAAGTACGGTGAACGCCTGATGCAAGACAGAACCAAGTGAAATTGTGTTGGAGACACAGGCCGTTTGACCACTCAACCAGAGATCCTGTCAACTATAACCGGCCTAAGCGATCTTCACGGTTCGATATGACGCCAACAAAAACCCAATGGTTGTAAATCTCGCAATTCGAGTCGCATATCAACCTTGGCGACCTTGTAGAGCATAAAGCTATTCGGTTGGCGGAATTTGTGTACTTTTCCCGACAAAAGCTCGGACTGCTAGAACAGATCGGTCGCCGACACCAACCTGCCTCAAGTTGGCTTGTTCAGCTCATTTGCAAGGGTTGGCAAATGTTTGTGGACGCTTCAATTCGCGCTTGTTCGATGGTAGCTCTTTGCCCATCGGACGGCTTGTCGCCTGTTTGTTTTGTATGTGGTTGATGGGTATTTCAACCATTCGCAGGAAGGGCTGAAAGGTGAAGCACGCAGGGATTGTTGAGCCGTATTATGCCTAAATTAATTGGCTACTTTCCAGTTTCGTGCGATCGACTTTGGAGGCATGGCGCTTGTCCATAGGGATGCTCTCAATCGACACCACATTGGGAACGCCAAACCCAAGCGCAGAACGCTTCCAATCCTCGAGGTACTTTTGTGTTCCTTGGACGCAGAGTGTGGGGCCTACTTTCGTTGTGACAAAAGCGCATCGATCCACACCCGGCCATTGCTGGGCCGCGACTTCGATGGCAAAGGGGAAAAGCGTACCTGAAGCGACTTCAATTTCGGACCCGATACGCCCCCAAAGCCACAAACGTCCGTCATCATCCAGCGTGCCCGCGTCACCAGTCCGGTGCCAAACAATGTCACCTTCCTGGACTTTGTTTTGCCGTGAGTGATTTGGGTCCAAATACCCTTCATTCACATGTGCGCCGGCGACCTGAATCTCGTTGTCGCGAATGCGGAGCGTGATATCAGGGACCGGATAGCCCACGAGCAGCCCCCTTCCAGAAGCCATGTCGCGGTAATCCTCCTCCGAGATGTCGAGGGCATTGAGATGCGCGATTGGTTCAGCTTCGGTCGAGCCGTAGACGCACACAACCGACAGCCTGTGCCGGCTTCTCAATGTCTCCACCAGGTTTGGAAACACCGGGCCACCGCCGGTGAATACCGTGTGCAACGGCCCTGTGTCCTCGGATCGAACCAGCTTTTCGCACAGTGATGGCGGGATCAGAGCGCGGGTGACGTTCTGTGCCTGAATCCACCGTTCCAACTGCGTGGGTGATAGGCGGTCCAGTTTGCTGAGCTTCCAATTAGGTAAAACACTTGTGCGCCCGGCCGCCAGATTGATCAGGGTGAACACCGGAAAGGCGACCAGGTCCCGCTCGGAATTGCTGCTGTGGAGGAGGGGTGCGATCGCATCGTGCTGTGCCATCAGAAACGCGTGCGAGCGGGGAATGGCTTTGGGCTGACCTGTTGTGCCGGAGGTGAAGGAGATCAGGGCGATATCATCCGGTTGCACCTTGTGCACTGTCGGGGTGATGTGGCCTTCTCGGGGCGTGAGCAAGGGAAGGGTCCAAAGGCTGGGAAGCAGAAACTTTAGCAAGGAATACGGGCCCGCCGAACAGAACGCTTTTGGGTTTGTTGTCCGAATGGTATGGCGCAGACCGGCCAGTCCCATGGCTGGCTCCGGCAAGACTACGGTGGCGCCAAGGGACCACAGGGCGGCCAGGCTGGCATAGAGGTCCGCGTTGACCGGCATTGCCAACAGCACACGATCCCCCGGTTGGATGCCCCACTCTTGCCACCGACCCGCCAATTGTTGAACGCGTTTGTGTAGGGCATGAAATCTCACTTGGTGCCCTTTGCCGTCTACGATGGCGGTCTGGTTTGGAACCCGCTCAACCGCAGCGGCGAAATGGGACAACAGGTCAGCCATTCAGCTTGCGTCCAAGCAGGGTATAGCGCCGAAAAATCGTCGCACCTTCGGCGGCGCTGCGGTCCGCCGAGGTGTTGTCATCATGGATCAGCGCATGAATTGCCATGTCGTACCCCATGATGAAGGCTATCTTGTGAAACCTGTGGGCCAAATGCCGCCCAGCTCCCGGTTCGAGACTGGCGTAGGTCTTAAGGATGGCGGATTTCGGATTGGGGCCTTCGGCATAGTTGGGAATGCCGAACAAAAACCCTGCCAGGGTTCCGTCGTTGCGGCGCGCAAACAGGATCAGGTCGCGCTTCATTATCGGCACAACCGGCAAATACATGGCCAGAAAATCGGCCTCGGATATTGGCTTGTAGAACGCGTTGTTTGAGAACGCCCGGGTTGAGAGTTCAAAGACCTGACGAAACAGGGCCTCGGGGTCCGTTCCGTCCCAAGCTTCCACCACGAGCCCGTCGCCGTCCGGTGGTGCGGTCGCAGCAGCGGCCTGCAGCGGCACCCGGGCCGAGAAATACCGGCTGATCTCTGCAAACCCAGCCGACCGGAATACCTCGGGCTCATGGGACTTGTTGCTGGGTTCCATCAGGAACGGAGCGGACCCATCGCTGTCCGAGACGAACCGGTAGCTGTGCCAGGTATCGCCCGACATCGGCCCAATAATGCGGTCGAGGCCCGCGTCTTGTACCCGCTCGATCCCCTCGCGCAGGATTTCAGCACCGGCCCCAGACGTTTTGCAGGAAAAATCACCGAAAGTTGCTGTCGGCGCGCCCTCCCAGTGCGGGCCGTTCAGATAGACAGTCAATTTTGCATCCGCTGTTTTGATGGTCTCTTTGATCATGAACCAACTCCGGCAAAGACCCCTGCACCAAGTGATCTGGCAAGGAACCAAACGTAGTAAAACAAGGGCAGGGCGAGGGCCAACAGCGTGAGTCTAGACACTCTGTCTTTTTCGAACCATTGTGGTCGAGCCAACGGCACTGCGGCTGTAAGAAAGAGTGAAAACAGTGCCAAAGCCGTCAGAGGCTCGGCCCAGTTCGACTGTTCGGAATTCTGGTAAACAACCCAAGTCCGTATGGCGAACAAAACAGCTGCAGCAAGCGGTATCGCGATTGGGCTAGAACGCAGCGCCACCGCGATATGCCCCATGGCCAGCCCCATTGCACTTAGCCCAAAAAAGGAAATCGCATCCCATCCTGTTGCATTACCCATCGCAAGCCAACCAAACCCCAAAAGACCCAAGGCGGCGATGATATCCAGATCGGGGTACTTGCTGTCACAAGGAGAAGCAGTGCGCGCCCATCCGTGCGCAGCAAGAACCATGATCGGCAGTACTGTGTTCTGCAATTTTGCGGCGGCCAGCAGCAAAAAAACCGCAACAACATAAACACGGGTCGCATGTTTGGTCAGGCCCAGTTTGGTTCCAACCACGCCGAAACTGGTAAGAGCAGCAAAGAACAGAGCAGCCAACAGGGCGAGTTCTGCCAAAGAGCTGTGGTAGTGGCCGTTCAGAAAAATCAACAAGCCAAGCGGTAGGAACAGGTTGTCAAACCCGCGCCAACTCTGCGCTTCGACCAATGTGCCAAAACCCGCCACCATGAGGCACAACATCATGATGTTGGACGGTGGGAGGCTCGACATGAACAAGAAGCAGATGATCGCAACCAACAGCGTTACGACAAAAAACACGACTGAGCCTTCCAAGCTCTTGTCGCCATCCTCCACCACGTAGCGTTTGGTTCCATAGGTAGTTCCGGCCAGCGCAGCGGCGGCATCCGCCAGTGTCAGAACAGCAATCGGCAGGATGTAGAACAGTGTGTTTTCCCCAGCCAGCAGGAAGCAAAGCCCAACCGACAAGGCGAGCAGAAAGTCACCGTAGGACGTACGCTCTACCCCATGCAGAGTCGCGCCCAGACCCGATGAAAAGCGCGGAAGGCGGAGCACCAGCATCACCAGTATTGTGGCTGCAATCAGCATGTAAACCGGCCAACGATCGGGAAAGAGCCAAGGTAAAAGCAGTGCAAAGAGGCCGGTACTGACATGCATAAGTTTGCGCTGTACTTCGGCACTCAACCCCGCCGTTTTGGCCAGATACCGTATGACCATCATGACGCCGATCAAGGCGACCACGGACCCCGCCGCAAGCGGAATCTGCCCAAGAACAGTCACGGCAGAACCTCTTCGACGACGAAATCGGAATAGAAGAATGCCATGTCGCGGGCTTTCTGCTGGGTTTCGATGTTAGTCAGGGTTTTGACACGGTTTGAGTATTTCGAAGGAACTCGGCGGGGCGCCATCATGTTCCAATAGACCAATCGGGCGTTTGGTTCGGCGGCGGTCAGGATAGAGCCGTAAACCTGCGGGAAGGTCTCGGGGGACATGTATTCAAAGATGTCGGAAAGGTTGAAACCACTGGCTTTTTCACTGGTTGAAACAAAAGCCTCCAACGATCCGAGGCGTATGTCCAGACGATCCAACCGGGATCGGATCGCCTCATAGTGCTCGGGCCGCCAGGCCATCGGCAGCGCGTCGCCGTGGTTGCCCTTGAGAATCCAGTGCATATAGGGGTTTTGCGAGGGATCAGTGGTAACCCCTGCATGACGGATACGGCGGGCGACATGTTGGGCGGGGCTGCCCTCGACATGGTCGAAGAACGCACTGTCCCGACCCATGCGCCCCATGACGAAACGCGAGAAGAAGAGGTTCAGCAACAGCCGCCATCGAACCGTGTTGAACCGCGTGTCGAAAAAGGTTTGGCGCTCTGTCGGCGAGCGGGGGGTGAACACTGCGTCAATGGTCCTACGAGAATGCACCAGTGGCAGCAGCCAGCTTCGGAAGATGCGAAAATAGCGCTCGAACTTACCGACGCCGCCGATACCATGTCTTTCAACCTCCGGGGTTAGCGTCTGCCAGAAGGCGCGCGTCTCAGTATCGGTGGCCTCTAAAACCCGGTTCAATAATGCACCCCGTCGCGTACTTGCGCGCGAGCCTGTGAGTTCTACGAATTCCGGATGGGTCAGAACCTGATAGGCCGCGATCCGAAGCTTGAGGCAGGCAATCTGCGCCGGTGACAGGTCCAAAACCACAACGCGCGCAGGATCGAGTATCAGCATTGCCAGCGCATTGTCCCCGGCTGAGCAGATTGACACAAGTGTCTTGCCTGCACAATCACCCAGGGCTGAGGTGAGGACATCTGCGTCCTCCCACAGTTGGGCATAGCGGATATGGTCGAAATCCGCTTTTGTCTCGATCTCGCTGCTACCCATCGCACCGCTCCACTGCGCCGCTTGCCCCGTCTACACGGATCATCTCGCCATCTTCGATCCAGTGCGTGGCGCCTTTCAGGCCGACAACGCAAGGGATGCCCAACTCGCGCGCGACAATGGCCGAATGTGACAACAGCGACCCTCGTTCAACGACGATGGCGGAGGCGTTCGAGAACACGGCAATCCAGCCCGGGTCGGTGTGGCGGGCGACCAGAATGTCTCCGGGGTTCAGGGCTTCGTTGCGCGGGTCACGGATCACACGCGCGCGCGCTTTGATCTGTCCTGCGGAACAACCCGTGCCGTGTTTCACTCGTGCCGTATCTGCCTCGGCTTCCACATCTTCTGACCAGATCGGTGCGATAGCGGGACCACGGATTTCGATACGTTCGGGCGGTTCGGGGCGTCGGGAGGAGGCGTCATCCTCGCGTTTGCGCCGCGCAACGATGCCCTTTAGGTCAGGTGACAGGCTAAAGCCCTCAACCGCTCCGAGGACTTCATGTGTTGTCAGGAAGAATATATGCTTGGGTGAGGACAGCAGGTCGCGGGCGGCGAATTCCCGACCGATGCCTAAAAACACACGCCGGGCGTAGCCAAAAATACGCGTGCGCTCAAAGCGCAGGTTTTCCCGGTCGCGGACGCGCGCTTTGGTCCAGACCAAAATCCATTTGGCCAAATGCCGTTTGAAGGGGTTTGACGGAAACAGCGCCTTCCAGTCCGGCTCAGTACCTTCCTGACGCCCAGTCGTGGGACGTTCGGCGCTGGCTGCAATCGCTAGCAACAGGCTGGTCGGGTCGTCGCGCAGCGGAACGCTTTCCAGTTTGAGTTCCTCCGTACACCGGTCGCCGAACTTCTCAAGAAAGGCATCAATCTCGGCTTCGATCTGGGGGTGTCCGGACAAAACCGACAGTTCCGCACTGGCCTTTAGCGGCTCGGCAAGACCTGCCTGCCGGACCAGTTCTCCCATTCGGGCAATGCGTTGCGCGGGTTCCGCTGAAACGATATCGCCTTGCCCGATCATGAGGTCATTGTGCAGGGTCAACCCGTCCTCGCCCAGCCACTTTTGCAACAGGTTGCGAGAGCCGCCAAAGGCAATCATGCACAGGAAATCGTTGATCAGCGGGGCATCCCAACGATCCAGCAGGGTGCTTTCAATGCGACGATACTCGGCGGCCAGTTCGGTCGCATTTGAGGCATCCACATCCAGCCCTGTCTGTAAGATGTCGTTCAACCTGCGATAAAAATCACGCCGGGTCCGTGGCAGTCGGACGGCTTGCCAGATAAGGCCGCCCGCAACCTTTAACAGTTTCGCGTATTCCACAAGTTTGCGCCAGCCGGCGGCGGGCGGCGGGGCAAGAGCATCCGTAACCTCACGTGGCATCGGTTCAGAAACGCCCATCATCGTTTCCATGTAGTCGCGGTTTAGCGAAAACCCGGGCAGCAGCGCCAGCGCGCGATACCAGTTGATCAGATTATAATAGGCGCGCCCGTCCACCCGGCCCAGCAAGTTGTCAAACACGGTTGGGTTCCGGGCAATCGTATGCCGGGACACGCCCAGCAGCCTTACGAAAGCTCGATACACCTGAGAATATACATGCAGAGCAAAGGAATAAGTCAGCGGGCTGACGATCCCCGGATAGCTTTCGACGATATTGGAATTGTCGAAAATGGTCAGAGTCTGATCTGCAAGCGGCGCCGGGCGCAGGGTCGTGGTGATCGGTCGGGCCTGCAGAATATGCAGCCCTTGTGCATCGATCGCCCATTCGATGTCCTGAGGGGAACCGAACAGCGCCTCGGCCTTTCGGGCGAGGGCTGCAATGGATTGTGCCTCGGGCAGGGTCAAATGCGCGGGCGTGTCCAGAGTGTTTTCTGGTGTGCCATCCAAACCAATGACCCAGTCTTCTCCGTCCGCTTCGCCTGACACAAGCTGCTCCGCAAGCCCGTCAATGGCCGAGATCACGACCACATTGCGCCGACCACTGACCGGATCGGCGGAAAAGGCGACACCGGCCGCTTTTGCATCGATCATGCATTGCACGATGATCGCAGGGGCTTCGGCCTCACCGCCGGATTTGACCGCCCGATAAGTCTCAATCGTGGCTGAGAAACCGGATCGCCAGACCTGCTTGGCCGCTGCGATCACATCTTTGCCGGGAACTTTCAGGACCGTTTCGAACTGTCCTGCATGGCTGTGGTCCACACCATCTTCGGACCGGCCGGAACTGCGCACCGCGTAAGGTCCGGGTCCGAGTGTTTCAAGCGCGGCGGTCATAGCGGATTGCAGGCCCTTTCGCGCGATGGGTCCAGATTGCCCCATACGAAACGCATCGTTGGTGATGACAAAGAATAAGGGCGGGGAAAACCCGTGCTGCGCCAGATGCGAAAGGGCTGCCGCTTTCCCACCGACGACCGAGACATCGGTGGCATCCGATTGCGCAATGACGAAACTCATGCAACGGCTCCGATGAAGAAGGGTAGGAAACCAGCCGTAGCATAGCAGAAGAACACCCATAGGCCGGATACCGTGTCCATCCTGTGTTGAGCTTTTGCGATGGGTTTCTGAATGTAGCGGAGGGCGGCAAATCCGCAGGGCACAAGTGCCAGCGCGCCGATCAGGGCGGTGGGCCAGCCGACTCCGGTGGCGCTGCCAGTGCCGACAAGCAGGGCGTAGGAAACCAGGACGCAGCCGATCCAGATACGTCCCGCCAGACGCGGACCCCATAGGCCGGAGTAGGTGTCGACCCCGGTGATTTCGTTTTCTGGGGCCCATAATTTGCGCCCGATCTCAAGGACGCAGCCGTTCACAAAGGACAGTGCCAGGAACAGCCAGAGCGAGGGTGCTGCCCCACCTGCTGGCAGCCACTCGAGACCGGTTAGCAACAGGTCAATCAAGGGCATGATGGCCATATGGCTAAGCAGGTAAAGAACCGGTCGGGCCTTCAGCCAGACCGGGGCGCCAAATTCCACCGTCATTGCCGCGAGCCAAATCCAGACCGCACCCAACAGCCACAAAACGGGAGGGTGCGAGAACCATGCCGCAGCAAGCGCCAATGGGATGGTGAGCAATCCCAGGCTCAGGACTTCGCCTGGTGAGACCAATCCGCGTGGGATCGGCCTGTCCGGCCTGTACCGCCGGTCATCCTCGGCGTCCTTGAACTCATCGCAGACCCGCATCTGGAAGAACAACGCCATGGCCAGCACAAAACCGGCGGCAAAGGCGGGCCACTCGGGCAGGGGGCGGTCGGCCAGACGAGCGGACACGCAGATACTGGCCGAGGAAAACACCAGCAGCAGAGGGACGGTTTTCTTCAGCGGAAAACGCTCGGACTGGTAAATCCAGAATCGGTTCTGAATGCTCATCTGTGGCGGGCCAGGCTTTCATGGGCGCGGGTGAAATGGCCCGCTGCGATCGCGGCGACGATGGAGATTTCGCCGCACAGGCATGTGGCTGCGGCCACCTCGGCCAAAGCCGTGCCACATCCGTTGCCTTTGAGACCAAGTATATTCAGCGCCGCTGTCTGGCTGGGCAAACCGGTCCCGCCACCGACCGAGCCGACAAGGATGTTAGGAAGTGTCACCGAGCAGAACAGATCGTCGCCTCTAGGTTCCATGCGCGTGACGCCCATTGCGCTTTCGGCAACGCAGGCCGCGTCCTGTCCGGTTGCAATATAGAACGCCGCCAGCCCGTTTGCATAATGTGCCTGCGCGCCAAACTGGCCGGACAAGTGTGCCCCCAGATTGGCGACGCGCCCATAGTCCAGCATCGCCTCGACCGTGGTTCCCAGCGTCTTCTCGACAATCTCAGCTGGAAGCGTGACCGAAGCGCTGACCTTCCGCCCGCGCCCCGTCACCAACCCTAAAGCCGAGGCCTTTTTGTCGCCCGAGAAATTACCTTCGACATACCAGTTTTCAATCGCGACAGGGCAGCTATCTGCGATGGCGTGGCACAAGGCGTCGGTGGCGATGGTCACCATGTTCTGACCCGCAGCATCCCCTGTGGTATACCGACAAATCAGGAAAACGACGTTGGTGTCGATGAACGGCTCCAGTGAGACAAGCTTGCCATGACGGGTTGTCGCTTCGGCCGCAGATTGGAGTATGTCGACATTTGTCACCACCCAATCCACGAATTGCCCAGCCTTTAGCAGGCTCTCAAATACAAAGGCTGGTGTACGGAGCACACCTTCGTACAGAACGGCAGTGCTGACACCGCCTGAACGGGTGGCGGCGTAAGCGCCCCGGGCGTAAGACGCGACCAGCGCGGCCTCGGTGGTCGCGAGGGGGACATGGAAATCGCCATTTGCGTTCATCCCGTTTAAGCGCAAGGGGCCAATAACCCCGACAGGCAGCTTAACCGTCCCGATGAAATTCTCGATATTGGCACCGTAGATTTCGGCGTCTTTGATGGTCGCCGGATCCGCGATCTGTGCTTGATCGTCTGCGCTGGCTGTGGGTTTCAATTTGCCCCAAAAGCGTTCGACCATCTCTTTGGTCGGCTTGCGGGAGGGGCGCAGTGTTGAAAACTCCGCGTCGTTTGGCGCCATCTGATGGGGTATCTGATCGGCGTCAAATCGCGCTTTAATGCGTTGAAGCATTTCCCGAACGTGAAAAGGAATGACCAAAAGTGTGCTCCAATAGACTTTTCGTACATATGTTGTGCAGCTAAAAACCGATGCGAGGGCAAGGTATCAGTCGCGGGATCGAAATCCAGCCAAATGTTCGCTGATCATGTGTTTGATTCAAAGGGGTCTTGCATTCGTCAAAGAGCCCGAAGGATAAGTCTGTCAGAGGAAAGGGGGGGAGCAAGCCTTCTCCTCGATTTGTGCAACGAAGCCGCATGAATTCGAACAAAAAAACCAGCGGCGTTGTTCAAATTGGTGGATGCACCAACTCGCTTGAAAAATAGGCGTTTCTTCCAGAAGTGCTTACCAAAAAGGACCGAATGACTTGAAAACCCCGAATTGATCGTCAAACTTCTCGCATGAGTGAGTATTTTGATGAAATGTTCAACAGCGATGGATCGCTCCGAGGTCCATACGAAGAGATCGGTCGTTGGTTTGATGCGGAAGATGTATCGCGGCTAAGAGCTAAGCAGCGCGAGGCTGAGGAAGTCTTCAGGCTGACGGGCATAACCTTTAATGTCTACGGAAAAGCGGAAGCAGAGGAACGGTTGATACCGTTTGATATCGTGCCGCGCGTCATTTCCGCACGAGAGTGGCAGCGGCTGGAACGCGGCATCGAACAAAGGGTGCGGGCAATCAATGCCTTTCTTCACGACATCTACCACCGCCAAGAAATCGTAAGGGCCGGACGTGTACCGGCCGAGATGATCGCCGGAAACGAAGCGTTCCTGCCGCAGATGCTCGGTGTCTCGCCGCCCGGTCAGGTTTATACGCATATCGTCGGTGTTGACCTGGTGCGAACCGGACCAGATGAGTTCTTTGTGCTTGAGGACAACGCGCGCACGCCATCCGGTGTCAGCTATATGCTGGAGAACCGGGAAACGATGCTGAAGATGTTCCCCGAGCTCTTCAGTGCCACAAATGTTCGAAATGTTTCCGACTACCCGCGAAATTTGAGGCGGTCTCTTGCAACCTGCGCACCGGCCTGTGCAGAGGGAGAGCCCACGGTCGCGGTTTTGACCCCCGGTATCTACAACTCAGCCTACTACGAACATGCGTTTCTTGCGGATCAGATGGCAGTGGAGTTGGTCGAAGGACACGATCTGAGGGTTGTCGACGGCCGCGTTTGTATGCGCACTACACGCGGCTACAAGCCTATCGACGTACTGTATCGACGGGTCGATGACGATTTCTTAGACCCGCTGAATTTCAACCCTGATAGCGCGCTGGGCGTTCCTGGCATCCTGGATGTCTACCGCGCGGGGGGCATCACTATTGCGAACGCTCCGGGCACAGGAATTGCGGATGATAAGGCAATCTACTCCTACATGCCTGAAATCGTTGAATTCTACACGGGCGAAAAACCTCTGCTTCAAAATGTACCCACCTGGCGTTGCAGCGATCCAGAGTCTCTGTCCTACGTGCTGGACAACCTGTCCGACCTCGTGGTCAAGGAAGTACATGGGTCTGGCGGTTACGGCATGTTGATTGGCCCTACGGCCAGCAAGAAAGAGATTTCAGCTTTCCGTGAAAAGCTGAAGAAGAGACCCGGGAACTATATAGCTCAGCCGACTCTGTCGCTTTCAACGGTTCCAATTTTCGCGCGCTCGGGGCTCGCACCCAGGCACGTTGATCTGCGCCCCTTTGTTTTGGTGTCTCCAGATGGGGTTAATATCACGCCCGGCGGTTTGACACGCGTGGCGCTGAAGAAAGGGTCGCTCGTCGTGAACTCAAGTCAGGGCGGCGGGACCAAAGACACCTGGGTTCTGGAGGACTGACCATGCTGGGAAAAACTGCTGGCGGGTTGTTCTGGATGTCCCGTTACCTCGAACGGGCGGAAAACACGGCGAGGCTGCTTGAAACAGGTCAGAGGATGGCATTGACCCGTTCCAAGAACTCTGCCGAAGAATGGGGCTCTGTACTGAAAACGGCTGGTGTTTTGGATGGATACCACGCCAAGTACGATGACATTTCAAAAGACAACGCTGTGGATTGGGTGTTGCGCGATGCCGACAACCCATCCTCGATCAAGTCGGTCATCAAACAGGCAAGGAACAACGCACGCCTTGTTCGAACCGCACTGACCCACGATGTTTGGAGCGCGGTAAACGCAAGTTGGATGCAAATTGACGAGGCGATGAAGCGCCGCGTGAATGAGCGCGACTTGCCGGCCATGCTGGAGCTTATTCGCCACCAGGCCGCATTGGTCCGTGGCGCCACTTTGGGCACCATGCTGCGCAATGATATTTTCGATTTCACCCGCATCGGCACTTTTGTCGAACGGGCCGATAACACGGGGCGCATATTGGACGTGAAGTACTACGTTCTGTTGCCCACGGCGTTCTCAGTCGGCTCGTCACTGGACAACATCCAGTGGGAAAGCATCCTTCGCTCCGTCGGTGCTGGCGGCGGTTATCGAATGACCCACGGTCAGAAAACCCGACCGTCTGACATCGCTGAGTTTTTGATCTTGGATGAGCGGATGCCCCGCAGTCTTCACTTTTGTTGTAGAAAGATTCAAGAAAACCTGTCCTACCTGAAGAAAGACTATGGCTTTGCGGGTCCGTCATGCGCCGCGTCAAATGCACTGTACGAGAAATATCTGGACCAGAAGATATCTGATATCTTTGAGTTGGGGCTTCATGAATACATTCAGGATTTTCTGAAAGATCTCGGCAACTTAAGTCGCCAGATCGAGATTGACTACCGGTTCTATGAGTAGCCCATGAAACTGCACATTCGCCATGAGACACGATACGATTTCGACGCGCCGGTCCCCTTTGGACTCCAGCAGCTTAGAAAAACGCCAAAGTCATTTCGCAACCAGACCATTGAACGCTGGAGCACTGAAGTTATCGGAGGGGTCAAAGAGCTGAGCTTTGAAGACTACCACCGCAACACAGTGGAATTGATCAGTTTCGAAGCAAATACCCAAAGCATTTCCTTGATATCCGAAGGCGTTGTGGCGGTGGAAGACACACATGGTGTCCTGGGACGCCACGAAGGGTCGACACCGCTGTGGCTTTTTAATCGGAGCACGCCTCAGACAACGCCAGGAAAAGGGGTTGCCGACGTGATCGGCGCGCTGCCTGAAGGCGAACCGCTTCAACAGATGCACGCCTTGTCCGAAAGAATTCGATCTCGGGTCACCTATGAAGTTGGAAGTTCGCATCCGGGTTGGAGTGCTGAAGAGGCCCTCGCGGCTGGGTGCGGCGTGTGCCAGGACCATGCGCATATCTTCATTACCTGCGCTCGACAGATCGGACTGCCAGCTCGCTATGTTTCGGGTTACCTGATGATGAACGAAACGGAGCTGCAGGACGCGACCCATGCCTGGGCCGAAGTGCATTTGGACGGGCTCGGATGGGTGGGATTTGACGTTTCCAACGGGATCTCGCCTGATCATCGTTACGTACGCGTCGCAACCGGTCTGGACTATGCCCAAGCTGCGCCGGTAATAGGGAACCGAATTGGGACAGCGGGCGAGCAATTGACAGTACAGTTGCAAGTCGCACAGCAGTAACGGAGAACTTAATGACCTATGCTGTGGGCATGCGGCTGAACCGCGGACTGGTGTTCATGTCCGATACGCGGACGAATGCAGGCGTCGATAACATTTCGACCTTCAACAAGATGTTCAACTGGACGGTGGAAGGTGAGCGGTCGATCACTCTGCTGACCGCAGGCAACCTGGCAACCACTCAGGCCACAGTAAGCCTGCTTGAGGAGCGTACAAAGGCGCCGGAAGATCGTTCTCCCTCGATTCTGGAAGCGCCGACAATGTTTCAGGTCGCGCAACTGGTGGCGGCTACACTGAACGATGTCATCGAAGAGCACGCCCGGTCTGGGCAACAAGCTGACAGCGCCTTTCACGCGACACTCATTCTGGGTGGGCAGATTAAGGGTGGGCCGTCTCGATTGTTCCTTATCTACCCCGAAGGCAACTTTATCGAGGCAGGCGACGACACCCCATTCTTTCAGATCGGAGAGACAAAATACGGCCGCCCAATTCTGGTGCGTGCCTACGATCCCGAAATGAGCTTTCCAGAGACCGTGAAACTCTTGCTCGTCAGCTTCGATTCCACGATCAAGGCAAACTTGTCTGTTGGGGCACCGTTGGATCTACTGCTTTACGATGAAGACAGCCTTGAGGCTGGCACGAGGTCCAGGTTTGAGAATGACGATCAGTACTTTCGAACGATATCGGAAGGTTGGGGCGACGCCTTGAAGTCTGCCTTGTCCAAACTTCCAGAATACAAAGCGGTGTAAGAGCGAAATAGTCGATCCTCGGCTTAGTCCGCGCCCAGGTCATTGCCTGCTCATAGTTCACGCCCTCGCACTAATGTCTGTTGTTGCGCCTGCCGCCGCAGCAACTTGAAGGTTGGACGAACTGCCGCAAAGGGCCGTCGGTGTTTTGGGCTGCATGCGCGGTATAATTGCCCCAAAAGCGCGACCTTCACCTTAGAGCTGAGCGACATTCCACATCTGTCACCGTTCAGAAAGGGTGCCGTGCCCACGGTTCCAAATGCCGCCCAGAGCGCCGCCGGGGGCGGCATTTGATTGACATTTTGGGGATTTTGGCGCAGAATAATAGCATATTTTATTAACATTAACCCTATTTGAAATTTGCATATCACACTTGGTCGCCATTGGTGCAAAGCGTCCTTTTTGGCGCAATTCCCAAGTGAAATCAGCAGAAGTTCATATTTAAATCGGAGGCTTGTTTCAGCTATGCCTAGTCACTTTCAATTTGTTTTCGGTCGTGTCACTCAGAAGGGAAACGGCCAACCCGTACACGGACTACTGGTTAATATTCGCGCCGTTTTTGGCGACGTCTGGCACAAGCGAGATGACTGTAAGATCGACTTGGGGTGTGTATTGACGGCCGCTGATGGCCGATTTGTGCTCACAGTAGATCCGTCAAAAATCCCTGAGGATTGTAAATGCGAAGGCCCCATGGAACTTCGGATGAAGCTGCGCGATCGCGATGGAAAGCGCATTCACAAGGCCCGGCTCAAGGTAGAAGACTGTTCCTGCAGCGAAGGCATCAATTTCGACGTTGCCGTTCCGGCAGAAGAACTCATCTGCCACCTGAACCGCCCGTTAAGCTGGGTCGTACCCGACAAGCCATTTTTACCGGACAGTATCTTGGATGACATAGAGGAAGCACTTGAGCTTGCCGATGCCGGACGGCTGCAGCGAAAGCGCGTGGACCTCTCTGAGTGCGTTCGACCTACGCTTGCGATCTTCGGTAATGCGCTTGATGACGCATGGCACGTTATGAACGGAAATATTGCTGCCAAGGGGCGATTTGTGGATGTGTTAAATGCCCTTTGCGCCACGTCGTCAATGGGTTGCAGCTGTAACGGCGCGTCCGGCGAGGACGCTGGAACCGTGTTGCAGGATATTTTTGACGAAGATTGCAACAACGACGACTGCAAACCGGTCAAATCCAAACATAAGTCGGCCTGCTGCTCCGACCCTGTCTGTCCGACGGGAAAATCCCTGATCGCCGACGAAGACATGAGCCTGATGGTATTCGCTGCGATGCATGTGTCCTGCGGTCACCGTCCAACAATGGTCAAGTATGTCGGTGCGTTGTTGGAGCAACTATGTCGTTTCCAAGTGTTAACCGCGCTACACCAAGCAGCCGTCAACCTGATCTGCAAAAAGCCTCATTCAGAGCGGCACTTTATTGATTTGTTAGAATACGTGCTGTGTATCTGCACTGGTCAGGTCCACTGCGGTCAGGTGCCTTGCTGCCACCTCTGTGTCCGTCAGCCCATTTTGGATTGCATCACAGATGCCTATCGGAACTGGTGCGGTATCGACTGCTACACCGTGACCGAGATCAACCCCGAGCGTGCTTGCCCTGGTGATACTGTCGCTATTTGCGGATGCGGCTTTGGCGAAACAGCTGGGAAAGTGCAGTTCACTCAGCATGGAACGATGAATCCCGGCCCAATCGTGGAGCCGACCTCATGGTCGGGCAAACGCATCTGCGTGGTGGTGCCCACCAGTGCGGGGTGCGGATTGACGATCATCCCGCCTGCTCAGACCATCAACGTCTGTGATCGTTTTCTGGACTACCGCATAAGCGGAAAGATGTTGGCTGAGTTCGAAGGAACAAGCGCTGATATCCTCAAGTTCATCGTCAAAGGGCATCAAAATGACGACTGTCTGTTGCCTGGCGAGGTCCTCAAAATCCGCTGGAAAGTCTGTGCCGCAGACACCGTGACAGTTCGCATCGTGAACACCGAAACCGGTGCTGTCATTGCAAAGATTGCACCGGCTCCCGATCTGGGGCGTTGGGACTTTGATCAAACCGATTTCAATCAGACGACAAAGGTACGTGTCGAAATCGTCGCGACCGGGCAATGCAAACCATCTACCGTCAGTCAGGGTCTGGACCTCGTTTTCCAGAACCCGCCGGACCTGACCATCGACGGGATAGAGGTGACTCAGGCGATCCAGTATTACCGTGCCGCCCAGCATCTGACCGATCCTGCCGATCGGGGCCCAGACAACTCGTTGCAACTGGTGGCCAATAAATCGGCTTGGGTTCGGACATATTTGCGCAGCGGGCAGGATCCGAGTTTCGACAACGGACAGCTCGGCAATGTCGGCGGCACACTTCAAGTGGAACGCCGGGTTGGCGGAGTTTGGTCCACGGTGACCAATATCCCTCCGTTCAACGCCCCGATGACAGCCCAGGACAGTTTCTCCAGCTATGACGCAGAGCGCCGCGATATCGATGCGACTCTGAACTTCATCATCCCGGCAAATGTTATGACAGGGCTATTGCGTCTTTCGATCACCGTCTCTTCGCCGGATGATTGCTATGGCGGTAGTGACGCAGCCCAACAGCTTGTCGATGTCGACCTTGAGCAAGAGTTGCGCGTTGCAGCCGTCACGATCGGCTATCAAGGCCCACCAATGGGTGGTGGAGCGAATATTGCGTTGCCAGCCCCTAACGCAGCACAGGTGGCCGCTGACACAAGTTTTGCGCTTCGGGTCTTCCCCGTGGGCAGTACGCCTAACGTGCGGATCATCGACAGTCAGACCACAACACAGGGGCTGACAAACAATATGTTCCCGGCGGGCGGATGCGATCCCAACTGGACACCAATCCTGAATTTCGTGGCCAATGCGCGCACGAATGACGGCAATCAGGGCGACTGGCTTTACTATGGTCTGGTGAATGCGGCGATCCCGCGTTCGCATGGCAACACAGGATGCGCCAGCGGCGGCAGCGGTGCTGGCCTGTCCAACAATCCGGTCACGCTCGCGCATGAATTGGGCCATCAGGCGGGCCTGCCGCATGCCCCATGCGGAGCGGTTGGCACACCGAACGCGAGCTATCCGCTGTACGAACCCTACGATACCGGCATGACAACAACCAATTCCAGCGGCAATACAGTCTATTCGGATGCGAGCATCGGCGAATACGGTCTCGACACAAATGACGGGACCATACACCGACCGGCCAACAGCGAGGATCTGATGGGCTATTGCGGCCCGCGTTGGGTTTCGATCTTTACGCACAACTACATGCTGAACCGCGCCGAATTTGACCCGGTTGCACTGGCAACGGGCGTCTCTGGCGGCAATGCGACAGGGGCAGGTGACATGGAAGTCGACCGGCAAGACCAGATACGTCCATTCGTGACGATTGTCGGAGCGGTTGACAAAGACATGCAAGCATCAGTCGCAAGCCTCGTGCGGGTTCCAACGCGGCCCCTACGGATGTCTGGCGTGCGCACTGATCTTGTTATTCAATTGATCGGCGACAACAACGAGGTGATTTCATCCGCGCCGGTTTTCACAATGGATACGCACGACGCCAATGGTGATGACTGCGGTTGCGGCGGAGGCGGCAAAAAGGATCCGGCTGAACCGCCCTACAACTTCATTGCAGCAATGGGTGATGTCGACCTCGGAACCGCAATTCGAATTTGCCAGGGTGATACGACGCTATGGGAACGCAAACGGCCGGCGCGGTCCATTCAAGTAGCATCGGCCGAAGCCAGTATTGGCAAATCTGGTATAAAGGTTTCCTGGAAAACGAATGGAGCCAAACGAGGTTATGCCCCTGATGTCTGGCTGCAATGGTCCGCTGATGGCGAACGCTGGAACGGCCTGACCGTTGGCGTGACGGGTAACTCTGTTGAGATCGACCCAGCCGTCATCCCAGCCGACAAAGTCAGGATCAGGGTACTCGCGCATGACGGCTATTCCACCGCGACGGCCGACACCAAGCCAGTTAAACTACCCGTGGCGCCGCCCGAGCTTGCTATCATTCATCCCTTGGAGGGTCAGGTGGTGCGCGCAGACAGACCGCTACACCTCTGGGGCACATTCACAGGGCGAACAACAGTAAAACCTGTTGAATGGTATCTGGACGGTAAAAAGGTCGCGAAAGATCTGGATGCCTGGGTCGATGCATCCAAACCCGGTGAGCATGTGGCAGAACTGCGCGCAAAAGGTGCGAACCGGGTAGCCGTCAAGTTTTCTACAAGTGCCCGCTAGTTGACCACCTTTGATGCGCTGCAGAACACAACGTTCCAATGATCGCATCCAGGGCTGACGCCTGAAGTCCGGCGCGCGTAAGAAGTGATTGCAGAGTCCACATGGCAAGAGGCAATACGCGCAGTGTGCTGAGGACTGAGAAAAGCGACAAAGACCTAACTTAAGAGTGTCTCATCAAAATCTGCACATCTTGGGCAGGGGAAATGCGCATTTGCCAGTCACATCTGGCGGCATGAAACGTTTGACCGCAGATAACTTGGCATGGTGCGCCTTCGCGACCGCCTCCGCAATATTGGCAGCGCAGCCTTTGCAATGGCTTGCACAAAGCTGGCTTAGCCCGGCTTACGGGTCGCACGGATACATCTATGTTCTGCTGATTTTTGGTTTGGCCGGCATGAGCCTTCTGAGCGGCCGTTCGAATGTAGCGGGCTATCAAATACCAACGATTGCCTTGTTGTTACTGGCAGCTTTGATCCGATTTTTAGGACAGGTTTTGTCGGTCAATATCCTCAGTGCTTTCGCGCTTTCATTGGATGTTTTCGCGCTGGTTGGGGTCTTGCAGCTGCATCGGCGCCCCTTCGCGCTTTCGCCATTCTGGATGGCCACTCTGTTTTTGTTTTCCTTACCAGCCGAGATGGTCTTGCAGCGCACGCTTGGCTTCTCCATCGAAATGGCAAAGGCTATTCCCCGAAAGGCAAAGAGTGAATGGCGTGACCTACATTCTGAAAGTTGTTTTTAGATTTCAAGTTCACCCGGACACTAATAGAAATTGATCGGAATGGTTTCATAGAGTCCGCACGTGATCGATTGTCTAAATTTTTTTGTTTTCAATACAGTAAGGCGCTGTATCTTGAGGCTAACGGACCAGCGTTAGCACCCGGGAGATTTCACAATGGAATTGATTACAGAACAGCTTCGCGCCTTCCCGATCATGGCATTGTTTCTTTGTCTGGGTCTTGGATACGGCGTCGGAAAGTTTCGGGTCGGCAAGTTCGAATTGGGGGGCATCGCTGGCACTTTGTTGGTGGCCGTCTTCATTGGCCAGATCGGTGGGATCAACCTTAGTACCGATGTTCAGAATGTATTCTTTTCCCTCTTCATATTCATGGTCGGTTACAATGGGGGGCCTCAGTTTTTTGCGGCCTTGAACCGAACTGCGCTGACCAAGCTACTGGCCGCGTTTATGATGACCCTCTGGGGGTTGTTTTTTGTTATCGTTGTTGCTCGATTGGCGGGCTTGGACAAAGGGCTGGCCGCGGGGCTGGCCGCTGGCGGCCTGACACAATCTGCAATCATTGGCACCGCTGGAAACGCCATAGATCTGCTTGGGCTCGCCGCTGATGAGGCGGAAAAACTGAAAACCAACATCGCCGTAGGATACTCGGTTACTTACATCTTCGGCTCAATCGGCCCGATATTGGCAGTTAGCATCATTCCCATCATCATGCGTGTCGATCTGCGGCAAGAAGCGATTAAGTTGGCTCAGAAACTCGGCGGCGGTGGTCCCAAACTAGAGGAAGGTGAGTTCCTTCCCATGAATCGGTTTGACGCCCGCGCCTATCAAGTAAATGCCGATGCAAGCATTGCCGGAAAGTCCGTCAAGGACATCGAAAGCGGCTATGATGGCGATCTGATCGTAGAACGATTGCTCCACGATGGCGCTCCTGTAGATCCGACCCCCGAAACGATAGTCAATGCCGGAGACACGGTGGTCGTCTCCGGCCTCGTCGCGACTTTGACCCAGTTCGAGGGGAGCGCCAGTGGTGAAATCGGAGAGTATCCTCCTGAACTGACTGTTGTGGAGGAACGTCGCAACGTCGTGGTCACCAACCGCAAACTGACCGGTAAAACCTTGGCAGAACTGCGCGAGGCTCTGACGGCGGATCAAAGGCGCGGTGTTCATATCTCAAAGATCACTCGCATGGGCCATGATGTTCCCGTCCTGCACAATACTGAGATCCACGCAGGTGACGAGATCAGTATTGTCGGCCACAAGGACGACCTGAATCGAGTTGCCAAAGTTGCGGGCTATGTGCCGCCTTCGGCCTCGGTCACCAATTTCATTGCGTTGGGGATTGGCGTGGCCATCGGCTATCTGATCGGAGAGATCAGTTTCGTCATCGCAGGAACGAAGGTGGCTTTGGGGTCCGGCCTCGGTTGCCTGGTTACAGGATTGATCATCGGCTATTTGCGCATCCGGCAACCCAAGATCGGCGGTATCAACCGTGGGGCCGCGAATTTCCTTCAGAGCTTTGGTTTAGCTGTGTTTGTTGGTGTTGTTGGCCTAAATGCAGGCAAACCTGCACTAGAGGCAATTCAGGAATATGGGATCATACTTCTGCTTTTGGGTGTTGTGGTTACATTGATGCCCATGATCGTGCAGTTCCCAATCAACTATTTCGCCCTACGCATTAAGAACCCGGTTGAGGCCTGTGCGGTTGTGACCGGATCACGCTCGGGCAATCCCGGTTTTGCGACACTATTAGAAAAAGCCGGGAACTCGACACCCACACCCGCCTTTACCATGACCTATGCCGTGGCCAATATCTTCCTGACACTCTGGGGGCCGTTGGTTGTGGCTTTTGTTCCGTAAGTCAGACCGCACAACAACCGGGACCCTAGCTTGGAAGCGTGAGATCAGCATGTGTGTCAACCACCACGCTGATCCGTTGCTCTACGCCGTTGCGAGATCTCAACCGTGCAAAGGCAGTCCTTTCGAGGCACGGTAGGCCTGCACGTAACCAGTGGCCACTGCGCGTACAGCTCTTCCAATCTGGCGGTAAGCACTATCATCCAAGTTGGCGAAGGATACCCGCGCCGACCAGTTCGGCGCGTCAAAGCCCGATCCATTCAGCAACACGATCCCGTGGTCCTGAGCCAGTTTGAAGGATATATCCAGCGGGTGGACATTCTCTTTGATCCACTCGACCACCTCTTCGCCCACGTATTTGCGAAGCCAGAATTCGAAGTCGATAATACCGTAGTATTTGTCGAACAGCGGATTATCCGGAACTTCGATGCCCATTCCATCGACCAACTCGTCAAAGCGATGCTTCAGAATACCCCAGCAGAATTTCTGATAGGCCTTCTCGTCGTCCACAAGCTCGACCAACGAAAACAAAGTCATCATCACTTGTTGTGGCAGCGATAGGCCAGCAGTGTGGTTCAGCGCAACATCGCGGCTGTCGGCGACGATCCGGTCGATGAACTTGAACGAGGATGGGTCAGGCGTCAGCGTTTCGTAGCGTGCGTTGACGACGGCTTTGGTTTCATCGGGAGCATCCGCTATCATCTTGTCGAAGATGTTATTCTCAGCCACCAAAATCGCGCCTAAACGCCACCCTGTGCAACCAAAATACTTGGAGTAGGAATAAACCCCGATAGTGTTCTCAGGTAGATGCCCCAAGATAGACTGAAAGTTTGGAACGAAGGTCCCATAAACATCGTCAGTCAAAATGATCAGGTCCGGGCGGCGGGTCTTTACGAACTCAACAAGCCGAGCCGAGACTTCGGGGCTGATAGCGACTGAAGACGGGTTGCCCGGGTTGACCAGAAAGAGTGCTTTGACTTTTGGGTCGGACAGAATTTCGAAATCTTCGTCGTTGAGTTGGAAGTGGTCCTCTTCTTTCGAAGATACATCCACTGTGTTCAGCCCGTAGTCTTCAAGGACCGGCATTTCCAGATAGGGCGTGAAAATCGGTGTACCCAACGCAATCGTGTCACCGGCATTCAGCAATCTCTGGTTCTTGAGCGCTTTGAAGATGTAACACATCGCTGCGGTTCCGCCCTCAACTGCATAGATATCAAACTTTGCATCCGGTCGGTGCCCCGCGCACATCGCCCACATAACGTATTCGTGGACGATCGCTTCGTTGTGTTCCATGCAACGGTCGGGCATTGGGTAATGGTCGCCGACGATACCATCGGTCAACTCGAGCACGAAATCGTCTGGCGTAAACCCAAATTTCTCAATCGCAAAATCAACGACCGCCACCAAAGTATCTGCACCAGGAGGGCCGTTTTCTTCAACCGATTTGGCGCAATACTTTTTTAACCGGTCATAGCATCCTGGCCCTTGCGGCATCCCAGCCAGACCGACCTCCGGCTCATTCCGATGGCGCTGAGCTTCTGTCATGGCGAACTGCCCCAAAAGGAAAAATGCCTCACGCGCTTTGGTGGCGATCCAGTTTGGGTTCCCTCGACCGGCATTTAGATATGGCAAAGCCATCTGCCGCGCCTCTTTTTGCGCCAACTTGATAAGTTCGTCTTTGATTTGGAAAGGACTTAGGTTTTCAAATTTATGCAGATTGAGCGATTCTGGCATGACTTCCAATCCTTGCGTTAAAACAGATGACGTAGCTCAGCGGATCGCATGCAAGGCAATGTGTCAATGAAAACAACGCTAGTTGTAGGGGTCAGTGCGCAACCGAGGATTGGGTGTCGTCATTAGAAGCTTTGGCTGCAACCTTTTTTGCAAGGTAGTCAGAGTGATAGAAATTGCGCTGAGGCTCTGAGCTGACATGCCGCGAGAAGTTGCAATGGCCGAATAGGGGGCGTCACAATCATTCTGCGTGCGTATGATAAACGCCGCTTTCTGAGGGTCTGTCGAGAAGCGTTGGGTAGCGTGCAACTCTACTGAAAGTCGCTTCACAAAACACCCGGGCTGTGAAGTTCTTGTTTACGTTGATGTCCAAGGTTTAATTCTAGGCGAACAGAAGCGTTTGCTCCTAATGGTTCGAAATCTAACCAGAATGCGGTTGTGCCAATGGGAAAGGCCAGGTGATCTGCCGAAACCAATTTTTCTGAAATTCTAAGAAAATTCCAACGAGCATTGAGCAATCGACTCAAAACTCACGTTCTTCTTGTCGCTTCAAAAGATGTGTCTCAATCAGTTGAAAAGCATATCCGATGTAGACTCTCTGCAGAAATCCGACAGCGGCGATGTCTTCACGCTCCAGTGCGTTGGCCAAATCAGAGGTCTCTCGCACCAATGAGTCGTAGGCAATTATGCCAACAATCTGTTCCATACGATGCCAGACGCTGGACGACTGGAAATATGCCTGGTTCCAGAATTCGCGCAGAGAGTGGTTTCCGATCAGAGATGTGATCAGGGTCTGTAGTCGTTGGTTCAGTTTTACGTATTCCTGAGAGTCCAGCTGCTCGCGCAACGCGACGGCTTTTTCATGGATCGAACGCGCTTCTTCGCGGTGAAATTTTGTGACAGTGATCGGCGACAAGGTTCCGATCAACTGTGCAAGCTCCATCCTCATTTCGTAAAGATGGCGGACACGTTCTGCTGAAAGCTCGATGACAACGGTGCCGACACCATTGCGCGTCTCTACTAATCCAAGATGCCCGATGCGCGCGATGGCATCTCTGACGGGGGTTCTGCTGACACCGAATTCTGTGGCAAGCGCAGCCTCTTTCAGTTGAGTGCCCGGAGGGTAGTGCGCGAAGCAGATGCGCTCCAAGATTTGTTCTTGGATCTCGTCTACGGTTGCCTTTGAGGGCGTCGCAATTCCTGAATCTGCGATAGTCACGTTTCTGATCCCTCTGGGTGCTCTTTGCTGTCTTAGACTACCAATCAGTAGTCTCTCAACAACCGACCGTACCCAGTAATTTGGTCATCAACACCCGCTTTACGCAAGACATCCCAGGCCATGGCTTGATTGGAACAAACTACGGGTTTGTTCAGGGCGTCTTCGAGCCGTTCAATGACTTCGAGTGACCGCAACGCACTGCAGCTAATAAACACGGCATCGGCCGTCCGAGAATCGACCGAATGGGCCAACTGTTCGATCACGTCCGGGCGCACACGGATCATGTCGCTGTCTTTTTCCAGATTCAGGCCGAGTATATCAGTGACATGGAACCCTTGATTTTCAAGATATTGTTTTTCTCTCAGATTCACTTCTTCCAAATAGGGTGTGCACACCGCGATCTTTTCTGCCGCAAGTGTTTTGAGAGCGCGAATGGCGGAGGTGATCAAAGAGGTCGCGATCGCGTTGGGTGCGCCTTTGCGCAGTTCGCGAAATACGTTTTCTTCTCCTAGGACCAAACTGCCGGACGTGCAGGCATAGCTGATCACATCCAGACTACCATCTGGCAACAGGGTTGACGCAGCGCGTGCCAGGTCAGCCCCGACTGCGGTCAGACTGTCAACTGTGATGCTGTCTGGAATGGCCACTCGGGTGAAATGTGCGCCGACGCCTTCTGGCATCAGTTTCATCATATCGTCTTCGATTGTCTGCTCGGTCGCGAGTAGGACGAAACCCATTTTTGCCCGTTTGTGGCGGCCCTCATCGAACATGGATCCTGGATCAATTCTCATAGCCTGCATGCACCTTAATCATTTTGTCGTGAAAATAGTGAGTAAAATTGATCATTGACATTAAGCTGTATACAGGACAACTGTCCCGCCAGCCTGATTGGGGTTCCTCAAACACAGGCCGAGATTCGATCAAAGGGAGGTACCTTCGCAAATGCAGGTGTCAAAATTTCTGAAAACTGGGGCTGTCGCGCTCGGCTTTGCCGGGTTCGCCGCGTCCAGTGTATCGGCTCAGGACATCATTCTGGGCCACGTCATGGATCAGGAACACATCTTCCACAAAGTATCCGAACAGTTCATCGAACGGCTGGACGAGCTTTCTGGTGGAACCATGTCGGTTTCTTATCACCCCGGTGGTGATCTAGGCGATTGGACATCGATCGTTGAGCAGGTCGCTCAAGGCGCTGTTCAGATGACAATGTCGTGGAACCATTCCGAACTTGATCCGCGCTGGGACGTGTCCGTTCTGGGCTATGTCGCAAACGACTGGGAGTCGGGCAAGGAAGTCTACGGTCCCGGTTCGACGATGAACGAAGTCTACAACGGCATCATGAACGACCTGGGCATGGAGTTGCTGGGTACGATTCCAACGGACTTCACGGGTTTCGTTGTGCGCAAAGGCGTTGACGTTCCCGTAAACTTCCCGGCCGATGCAGAAGGTTTCAAGATGCGCGTTCCGGGTATGCCCATGGCGATCGAGCGGTACAAAGCAACCGGCTTTTCGGCCGTTCCGATGGCATTCTCCGAGGTGCATACAGCATTGCAGACCGGCGCCATTGACGGTCGGGCTTACTCGCCGCCATCCGAAGTTCTGTTGTTCAAGGACGTGTTGAGCGCGTACGTCTTCACGCGCGAGAACTTTGAACACACCTTCTGGACTGCAAACAAAGCCTGGTTTGATGGCCTGACAGCGGAGCAGCAAGGCTGGGTGAAAGAGGCGGCCAACGAGGCTGTTACTTGGGCGTGGGAAAACGCCGAGTCCGAAAGCCCCAAGTGGTTCGAGCAGATCGAAGCGGCCGGGATTGAAGTCGTTGAACTGACCCCCGAGCAGCTGGATGCCTACCGCTCAAAGGTTGTCGCCGTCGAATACCCCTACATGGAGGAGATCATCGGCACAGAAGTGATGGGTGCCATCAAGCAGGCGGCCGGCGTGGAATAGCGCCACTTACGAACACGCGCAAAGCCCGCTTTGCGCGTGTTTCCTTTTGGGGATGGGAGGGAAAATGACGAAGGATATCTTGCATACGGACAGTCTGGACGATGTCCTGGTGCCATCGCCGATCATACCGGTGCCTGCGGCAGAGGATCGCGAACTGCCTGTCTATCGCGGCCTGGATGGCCTGTACTCGCTGGAATCCCAAGTTGCGTGGCTGATGCGAGTCATCATGTTTGTCGCAATGCTTGCCCTTGGCCTGGTCATGGCCGCGCAGGTGTTCATGCGATATGTCATTTCGTCTCCGTTTCTCGGTATCGAAGAGCTGGCACCGATGATGGCCTTGTGGATCTACTTCATCGGAATGGCGTATTGCTCCCGCGAGCGTGACCACATCGAAGGTGGTGTAATGTCGCTGATCTTTCGGAATCGAAAGACATTGCTTGCCTTCCGTTTGTTCGGGTCGATCCTCTGCCTGGTCGCACTAGTCGTTTTCGCCAAATACGCGTGGGACTTTGCGCAGTTCAACATCAACCTGAACCGTAAAAGCTCGTATATGAAATTTCCAAAGTACATGTGGGATTTCAGTATGGTCTTCGGCTTCGTGCTGATGGGTTTCTACATGCTGCTTCAGATCTTTCTCGAAGCCCGCGCCCTGAACACTGGCAAGGGAGGAGAATGACATGACGCTGTTCTTCGTTGCTATCGCAATCGTCATTGTCCTGCTGCTGATCGAAGTACCCGTCGGCTTTGCCTTCGGCATCGGTGCGCTTGTCTTTGGCACTTTACAGGGCACAGACATCTCGTTTCATGCCGGGTTCGGCTATTCGCAGGTCAGTGCCTTCTCGCTTCTTGCCATTCCGCTGTTTATCCTGTCGGGCACCCTGATGGGCGCTTCGGGGATATCCGAGCGACTCCTGGATTTCGTTAATTCCTTCGTCGGACGCACCAAGGGCGGGCTTGGCGCAGTTACTGTTGTGACTTGTGCGTTGTTTGGCGCGATTTCGGGATCGGCCTCTGCTGCGATTGCGGCCATCGGGAAAATCATGGTCCCGCGCATGATCAAGGAAGGGTATCCGCCGGGCCATGCAACTGCGCTAGTGGCTGTTTCTTCTGTTCTTGCGCTGATGATCCCACCCAGCATTCCAATGATTGTCTTCGCGATTGCGATCCGCGAGTCAGTGGCCAAGTGTTTTCTTGCAACCATGGGCCCCGGGATCCTGCTTGCCGCGACCTATTGCGCGTTGAACTTCTGGTTTCTGCGCAACAATACGACGATCACAGTTTCAGAGAAACTTTCTTTTTCCGGCACCGTGAAGGAAATCGGCCAAACCGGTAAACGTGCGAGCCTTGCGATTATCATGCCTGTGATCATTTTGGGTGGCATCTACAGCGGCATCGCCACTCCGACCGAAGCAGGGTCGATGGCGCTGGTTTATACTCTGGCCGTTGGTCTGTTGATCTACCGTACGCTGCCGTTCGACAAACTGTTTGCCTCAACAGTCGAAGCCGCACGTCTGACTGGCGCGATCCTGATGGTTCTGTTTTTCCTGTTCGTCATGAGCCGCGGTATGGTTTTGGCCAAGGTGCCGACACAGTTTGCCGATCTGTTGCTGACCATATCGGAAAACAAGATTGTCATCCTGTTGTTGATCAATCTGCTGTTGCTGATCATGGGCATGATCATCGACGACGTTTCGGGTGGAGTTCTGGCTGCGATTATCCTGCTGCCGGTAACGCAGAAGATTGGTTTGGATCCGATCCATTTCGCTGCCATTGTCGGTACAAACCTGGGATTGGGCAACATCTCTCCGCCCTGTGCACCGCTGCTTTACATGGCCGGGGGCGTCACACGACAACCCCTGTCAACCTATGTCGGCCCGACCTTGAAGTTCCTGCTGTTGGGTCACCTGCCAATGGTCTTCGTTGTTACCTTCGTGCCGCCGGTCGCTCTTTTCTTGCCGGGTCTCCTAATCTGAGGCGCGAAAACGCCGCCCGCGTGGAAGGCGGGCGGCGTTGAAATTGAAAATCGAAATGGCCGCCCATGCGACAATGACAGGACGGCCTGAAGTTCAACCCTGCCATCGGTTTTGGTGTCATGCCGTTGGCTTTTCTCGAAGGAAAAAGGCACATGCTTGAACACGCAAAACAAAGAACGACTGAGCTTCAGAGCCGCATGAAGGATGCAGGCATTCAAAAGGCAGTGTTTACGGATGAAAGCTCAATGGCCTATCTGGCAGGTTTCTGGGGTTACCTGGGGATCGAGTTCGGGCGCCCAACGATGTTGGTGGTGGACGCGGATGACTCGCCTGTCGTCATCACACCGCTGATGGAGTCGGAGATGGTCGGTGCGATGACATGGGTCGAAGACGTGCGCACCTGGGAAGATATCGGACAACGCACATGGGGCCGCGCGCTGGCCGGTGCTTTGGGCGAGAGCCCATCCGAGATCTGGGTTGAAAAGGGTTCGATCCCTGCAATTGTCCGCAATCATCTGGACGAGACTTATCCGGGTGTTCCTCTCAAGGATATCTCTCCGGTATTGGGCGCGATGCGGACCATCAAGTCACCTTTCGAAATAGAAGTGATGAAACAGGCTGGAGAGATCGCTGGTGCGATGATGCTTGCGGCGCACAATTCCTTGAAAGAAGGCGCACAGGAATACGAGAGCGCGCTGGCGGTAATTGATGCAGGTTCGCGCAAGGCGGCCACTTTCTTGACTGACAAAGGTTGGGACAGCTTCGTCTCCCCTATGATCCACAACCTGCAGATTGTTCAAAGCGGCAAGAATACCTCGATGGTGCATGGTCGTGCCGGTGTGAAAGCATATGAAAAGTTTGATCCCGTCTATTTCTGCTTCTGCAACATGGCGCAGTTCAAACAGTACAAGCTGGGCTTTGACCGTATGTTCCACATCGGTGAAGTGAAAGACCTGGACCGCGAGGTGCAGCAGGCTGCGATTGACGCACAGCAAGCCGCGATCCACGCGATCCGCCCGGGCGTTCTGGCCGAAGACGTCGCTGCAGCCGCCAACGAAGTCTATCAAGAGCGTGGTTTTGAAACCGGCTACCGTACCGGTCGATCCATCGGTGTTGCATATCTGGAAGCGCCGGAGCTCAAAGCCGGAGACAAGACAGTTCTGCAGCCGGGCATGACCTTTGCGGTCGACGGCGGCATTTCGGTCGATGGTGTCACTGCAGGTCGGATTGGTGACTCGGTGGTCGTGACGGAAACCGGGTTTGACTACATCACCAACTTTCCGCGTGAGATCCTGCTTAGTAAATAGGCCTACAGACGGTGGTATCGGTCAGGGCAGCAGATTGCCAAATGGTTGAACTATCGCAACTGTGACGCACGAGTGCGGCGCGCGTCTTGGCGCGCCGGAGGATTCATCGGAACCTGCGTGGATGGGTAACATGCAAAAACTGAAAAAAGAGACTCTGAAAGGTATCTGCAACCAGATGGCCTCACACGACTGGAGCGATGCGGAAATAGACGAACTTGTAGACCCGAAACTGGGCATCATTACCGGATTTCAGGAGTTGCTGGACGAGTTGGAGGTCCTTCGCAAGATCGACCTTGGCACAATACCTCCGGCCCTGACTGTTCAGAAGCGATAGACAGATGACAAATGAAATAGCATTTGACACTGTCCGCGGTCTGAAATCCAGGCTCGATGCCGGTGACATAACGCCAACTGAACTCGTCGCGGTTTTTGCCGAGCGGATTGCAAGGCACAATGACCGATCCAAAGCCTTTATCACCGTGACAGATAAATCTGCGCGCCAGGTGGCCGAAACCCTCACGCGCGACGATCTGGAGCGGTCGCGTTTTGCGGGTATTCCATACGCATCCAAAGATCTTTTCGACATCGAAGGTGTTCTGACATCAGCGGGATCGCGCGTGTTTCATGACAGAATTGCATCGGAGGACGCCTTTGTCATCGCCCGTACGCGAGAGGCAAACGCGCTGAGCCTGGGCAAGACCAATCTTCATGAGTTTGCTTACGGCGCAACCGGCGAGAATGAGGTCTATGGAACTTGCGTGAACGCCTATGACCCAAGCCGACTGGCCGGAGGATCATCCAGCGGATCAGCGGCAGCTGTGGCCTTCGGCTTGGTCCCTGCCAGCCTAGGTACGGACACTGGCGGATCGGTGCGTGCTCCAGCAGCGCTGAACGGGCTAGTCGGACTGAAGCCAACCATTGGCCGAGTGCCGACGACGGGTGTGGTGCCGTATTGCTGGACGTTAGACCATGTGGGCATCATGACTCGGGACATCACAGATTGCGCTGATTTACTCGGGATCATTGCGGGCTACGATCCACGCGATCCGGGTTCGCAAAACCTTGCGGTCGAAGACTATGCCGCAGCGCTCGATGGCGATATCTCTGGGTCGCGCATCGGCATTCCCACAAATTTCTATTTCGAGCGAACTGATCCGGAAATCTTGACAGCATTGGAAGATGTCAAACGCTTTGTGACTGCGAAGGGCGCGGCCTTGGTCCCCGTGACCTTTCCGGATCTCGAATATAGCCGCGCCGTGTCTCTCGCCGTTCAGATGCCGGAAGCTCTGAGCGCGCATTCGGCCTATTTGCAAGACCGGGGTGAGCTTTATGGGCAGGACTTTCGCGCCGGATTGGCGCTGGGACAGACGCTCCTGGCGGAACACTACATTCGGGCCAAGCGCTTCGTAGAACTCTATCGGCAAGAGACCAACGCGTTGTTTGATGAGGTCGACCTGATCCTGACGCCGGCGACGCCGGAAATTGCGCAAAAGCTGGGAACTGTGAAGACAACCCGTGACGGTGTGGAAGAAGCAGTTGGCAATGCCATCACGCGCTTTACCACCTTCTTCAACATGTCCGGCCATCCTGCGCTGACGATGCCCTGTGCAATGCACTCGGAAGGATTGCCGATAGGGTTGCAGCTGGTTGGCAGGTATTTCGAAGAAAGCACAGTTCTTCGTGCCGCCTTTGCCATTGAAAACGACGGGGCGTTCACAATCCCGCGCCCGAATGTAGACGGCTAAGGATGAAACTTCGAACCTTTATTGTCGATGCTTTTTCCGACCGTACGCTTAGCGGAAACCCTGCTGGCGTTTGCCCACTGCATCAATGGCTGCCTGTACAGGTCATGCAATCCATCGCGAGTGAGCTGAACCAATCTGAAACGGTGTTTTTTGTTCCTCGCGCAATTGCGCGCAATCGCGCAGGGCATGCCGAATTCGACATACGTTGGTTCACCCCAACGCGCGAGGTGGATATGATCGGGCACGCGACCCTAGCGGCCGCTCACATCGTGTTTTCCAATCTCGAGGTCCGGTTGGAGGTGGTCACCTTCCATTCCAAGTCCGCCCGGATGACCGTTCGACGTGGGGAAAACGGATTGCGTCTGGATATGCCCGCACTTGTGCCAGAGGTGGTCGATGCCCCCACGGGTCTGATCGAAGCACTGGGGAAGAAGCCTTCAGCTTTATTGGCTGCAAAGCACTATCTGGCTGTTTTTGAGAGCGAAAATGATATTCTGAGCTGTGCTCCGGAATTTGCTGCTCTGGCAAAACTACCATTGCCCGCAGTGATCATATCGGCGCAAGGGACAGGGGAATTTGATTTCGTTTCACGGTTCTTTGCCCCGGCAAATGGTGTGCCAGAAGATTCCGTATCAGGCGTTTCACATTGCTGTTTGACGCCATACTGGTCTCGGAGACTGGAGAAAAAACATTTGTTGGCTCGTCAGCTTTCTGCGCGAGGCGGAGTCATTGCTTGTGAAGCGGATGGCAACCGCGTCATCCTTGAAGGCGTTGCTGTTACTTCGTTGGAGGGTTTTTTGTTCGCTCAATAGAGCGACTGCCAACCGACCCTGGGCGCCAAACGGACCGCAGAGGCTCTTAGGCACGTTTCTGCCGCGCTGATCGTGCTGGATGGCTTGCGACTTTTGGTGGTTTTGACATATAAGCCGAGATAACCTCTGGGGGGGATATAGAAAGGCCGCAGAGGCACTGACAACGTGAGAGCAGTTCAAAGATATACGCAGAATGCGATGGCAGCTTTACTCTGCCTGTCTTTGATCTTTTGGTCGCTTCAGCCAAACGTGGGCCATGCTCCGACAGTGATTGAAACCGTGCAGGAGCATTTGCAGATCATTGCAGAGCACGGGCATACCCATGGCTTTGAAGAAGATTTGTTGTGGGCGATGCACGGGCACAGTCATGATGGTGCAGATCACGACCACAGCCAAATGGTCATACCGGAACCGGAAAATGCGCTGTCACTAGCCTCGCTTTCTGATGACAGGGCGTTCGACCGAGTGCCGGACGGCCCAACCAAGAACTACGGTATAGACCGACCTCCGCGCATGTGACGTCGCCCCATTCGGGGTTTTCGACATCACATAACAACGGAGAACATCCATGAATCTAATCTCACGGGGTCTGGACAGGCGCGCGACGCTCCTGCTGGCCCTCATTATAACCAATCTGGCACTGAGTAGTCTCAGGTACTGGCTCATAACGTCACGGAAGGCGATGCGGGCTATATCCAGGAAATTTGGGGCGTGAACATCATTCCCTTCATGTATCTTGGCGCCAAACACATGGTCACAGGCTACGATCACATCCTATTCCTGCTTGGCGTTGTGTTCTTTCTCTACCGAGCCAAAGATGTCGGCATCTATGTCAGCCTCTTTGCGATCGGTCACTCGACAACAATGCTGTTGGGCGTTTGGTTCGGCTGGGGCGTAAACGCATATATCGTCGACGCCATTATCGGCCTTTCGGTTGTCTACAAGGCGCTCGACAATCTTGGTGCGTTCCAGCGCTGGTTGGGGTTTCAGCCGAATACCAAAGTCGCGACGCTTATCTTTGGCCTGTTCCACGGCATGGGTCTGGCGACCAAAATCCTCGACTACGATATCGCTCCGGAAGGGCTTCTTGCCAATCTGTTGGCGTTCAACGTGGGTGTGGAACTTGGCCAGCTTACGGCCCTTGCGATCATCCTTATCGTTATGGGGTTCTGGCGCAAAAGCCCTTACTTCTTCCAGCAAGCTTACAGCGTAAACGTCATCATGATGACCCTCGGGTTCATTCTGATGGGCTATCAGATGACCAGCTATTTTGTTGCCGCGTAACGGAGTTCAGAAAATGTTCAACACAGAAAGACCAAGTCTTGAAGAACTGCCAAGCTCGGCTCAGCTTATCCGCTCGACCGTCATTGCAGGTGCGTCTGCCGTCGCGATCCTTGTCACGGTGGTTCTGCCAGCCGAATACGGGATCGACCCGACCGGCGTTGGCCGCGTGCTCGGGCTGCAAGAGATGGGCGAGATTAAATCGCAACTTGCAGACGAGGCCGAAGCAGACCGCAAACTCGAAAGCCAGGATCAGTCGAGCTTGCTGAACGACGTCCTTGGCCTCTTTGTTGGGTCGGCTCATGCGCAAGAGGCCGAGGTCTGGCAGGATGAAACCAGCTTTATACTGACGCCCGGAGAGTCGACTGAATGGAAGCTGGTCATGGAAGAAGGCGCGACGGTTGAGTACCGTATGGTCGTTACAGGCGGTCGGGTGAACTTCGACCTGCATGGTCACGGTGGCGGTCAGTCGATCACCTATGAAAAGGGGCGTGGATCGACCGGTGCCGAAGGCACCATCGAAGCGGCCTTTGCCGGTGAACATGGTTGGTTCTGGCGCAACCGAGACTCTGGTGACGTATCAGTGATGGTTCAAGTCCGCGGGGACTACAGCGAGGTCGTCGATTAAACGAAGCATTCGTCGCGCAGGTTTTCTGCGCGGCGGATCATTTAGGCGAAGGGAGGTTTCGGGCCTTTAGTACCGCATCATGTCAACACGCTGTCCACGCCCGTCTTGGCGCCGTGCGGCGACGCGGTAGGACACTGTCGCCACTTTGCTCATCTATTGGCTATATGTCTCGCGCCCAATGTTCACCTCACAGGCCAAGCCCCCCAGGCGCTTCGATATTCCAAGTTCCAGCGTTCCACCGTAGGCGGCCAATAAATCAACGGAAATCGGCAGCCCCAACCCTGTTCCTTTTACAGAGGTATCGAGTCGACCGCCGGAACGCAGGACCTCAAGCCGGGCCTCCTCTGGGATTCCGGGGCCGTCGTCCTCGACGCGAAGTTCGATGCCTCTTTCCGTTCGCCTCGCGGTGATTTGGAATGTCGTCCGGCTCCACTTGAGGGCATTGTCGAGGAGGTTTCCGATCACTTCCTCGATGTCTTGGGGGTCCATGCGAACGTGAAGACCAGTCTCGCAATTCGAAACAAGCGTCTTCCCCTCGCGTTCGGCCATCACCGAGAACAACCGGGACAGTCGTTCCACCGAATTCGAAAGATCTGTCCTGGAATGCGTTAACTCTCCGGTGTTTGATGCGCGCATGCGCGCAAGTGAACGGCTAAGCTGGGCGTCAATTCGGGTTAGGGCTTCTTCCGCAGGTTCCGTATGTGCGCCGGCGTCTGCGAGTTCTGCCAATTCGTTTCGCAAGATGGCCGTCGGTGTCTTGAGGGCATGTGCCAGATCCGCTGCTTGCCTTCGCGAACCTGAGACAATCTCGCGGTTTCGATGCAGAAGTTTGTTGAGATCTTCCACCAGGGGAGAAACCTCCTCCGGGTAGTCTTCGGGAGCCAACTCATCGCCTCGATCCCAACGATGAGCGACATCGGCGCGCAATTTCCGGAGCGGGCCAACAATGGCGGACATCAACAAAAGAGAGCTTGCCACTCCGATCAACCCAACTAATCCGAAAACCGGGAGCAGGTATCTTTGTGCAGCGCTGCGTTCGTTGATCAGTTCGCTCCTGCTTTCGGCGACAGTTACGCCCCACTCCGTTCCATCTTCGAATGTGATCTTTTGATAGACGCTACGAATGGCTTCGCTATCTGGACCGGAGGTGTTCCAAATGATTGTTTCGTCATTTCCGCGCGGAGGCTCGGCGATCGTTTCATCGAAGAGTGAAGCGGATGTATAGATGGCGCCGGTACTGTCCGTTACTTGCCAATACCGCCCCGAATATGGCGTGCTATAGGCCGGGTCGAATACCAACTGCCGCAGGGTTTCAGGGTCATCCGTGGTGGCGCTGAGGCCAACAACAACCTGCGTGTGCCGGTCTTGTAGCGTTGCGTCGAACTGCTCCAGAACGCGCGTATTGATGTAGGAAAACACCATCAGCGTACCGACCCCTACGGACAGCGCTCCCGAAGCGATACCTCCGAGTAATGCCCGTTGGCGCAACGAGAGCATTAGGCGGAGTCAATCATATAGCCGCGACCCCGGACGGTTGTGATCAAATCGGAGCCCAGTTTCTTGCGCAGGCGGGTCACAAATACTGCAATCGTGTTGGAATCTCGGTCGCCGTCATATTCGTAGATGTGTTCAGACAACTCAGTACGCGACACCATGCGACCGATGTTGTGCGCCAGATAGGTCAGAACAGCGATCTCCTGCGCGGTCAAATCGACAGGTATGCCCCCAACGGTGACCCGACCATTCCGCGTATCCAGAGAAACCTCTCCCATTTCTATCACGGGGTTCAACTGACCGCTCTGACGTCGCAAGATGGCCCGTACCCGCGCCGCCAATTCAGGCATGTGAAACGGTTTGGTCATATAGTCATCCGCGCCAGCATCCAGACCGTCGACGCGTTCGCTCCAGCCATCTCTGGCCGTCAGGATCAAGACCGGGGTTTTGACACCCGCGCTGCGCCATTCGCGCAGGACCGAAATGCCGTCACGCTCAGGCAGGCCGATGTCGAGGATGATCATGTCGTACGGTTCAGTCGACCCCAGATGCAGGGCATCTGTACCATTGTGGGCCACGTCGACCACGCGACCTTCCGCACCCAATAGCTTTTTGACTTGCTCACAAAGCTGGGGTTCGTCTTCAGCAAGGAGTATTCGCATATCCAGAGACTACAGCTAAATCAGCGCGATCTTAACTCTAATTTTTTCCACCGCCATTGCCGCCGCCGTTGCCACCGCCATTGCCGCCGCCGTTGCCACCGCCATTGCCGCCGCCGTTGCCACCGCCATTGCCGCCGCCGTTGCCACCGCCGTTGCCACCGCCATTGCCGTTTCCATTTCCACCGCCGTTGCCGTTGCCGCCAGCATTGCTTCGGCCCGCACTGTTCCCACGGGTGGCAGAGGCGCTCTGACCGTTGTTGCTTTGGGATTTGGTCGAATTGCGTGCGGCTTCGGAAATCTCGCGCCCGGTACTTGAGCGGTTCGAGACGACTGTGCCGGTTTCGGCGTTCACGATCACGCTTACGATCTTTCCGCCCGGCTTTTTGACCAGAATACGATAGTAGATCTTGTCTGTTTTGAATGCGCGCGCATCAACAGGGGTTCCGCCGTATGCTTTCTTCACGCCTTTGATGACACGGTTCAGCCGTATTGCACTGCCTGACAACGTTGCCATACGCAGTTCAGACTGTTTGAGTTCGCGTGCATCTGCCGCCGCTTGTCCCCCGGACAAGGCGGTTAGCAAAGCTGCAACCAGAAAAAACGCTTTGGCCTGCATAACACCCTCAAACACCTTCATCGAAGACTACTAGGCCAGACATGAACCGATGATGAACAAGCAGTTAGCCCTGCGTTCAAGCGACCTCAAGTTAAATCAGTGGCAAGGGCTTTGATTCGGCTGCGAGTCATACTGCCGAAACACTGTGGTCAACCTCAGCACGCTGATTGCCGTTGCTGAAGGTTTTGAGGAGATTGAAAATGAAAACCACCAAGTGCGGACTGCTAAAAGCTTCGACGATCGCGATTGCCTTGTTGGGGTCCACGGCCATTGTAGCCACCGTCGCAGCTCCTGATTTTGCTTATGCCAAACCAGGCAACGGTAATGGTGGCGGCAATGGCGGTGGAAACGGTGGTGGTAACGGCGGCGGCAACGGCAATGGCGGCGGAAACGGCAACAGCGGCGGCAATGGCGGAGGCAATGGAAACGGCGGCGGGAATGGCAACGGCGCTCAGGGAGATCGCGGAGACAACAGCTCGGCTGGAAATGGTAGCCGTGGCAACGGGGCCGACAAAAGCCGTGGCGGCACCAGAGTCGGGATATTCGGACAAGGGAAAACAAAGTCTCAGTCTGCTCGGTCAGGTACGAAAAAAGGCGGAGGGTTCTCTCTGAAAGATCTGTTCAACGGGAATGGCAAAACCCGCCAAACGACAACCGTTCGAACGCAAAAGGCCAAGGTGCAAAGAACGGTTCGTCAGACTGTCATTGTAGAAGAGTCCAAGCGCCCTGTTTCCCGCACCAAAGGTAATCGTATGGCTGCGCTGCTTGGTGCACATCCGTCCGAGTTGGGTGCCCTGAACGCGGCCAATGCAAGTCCAACGGCCCTCGCCAATGCTGCGCCCAATTCACGGGTTGGCAGAATTGCCACGTACCGCGACACTGTGCTGGCCGGAGAACCCTTGCGTGAGGAACTGGAAGAACAGTTGGAGTTTCTCGAGGGACTGGAAGAGCCAGATCGTACAGTTCAAGAAATCGAGGATGACTTGGAAGTCGCATTGGGTGAGGTTCAAACCAATCGGGACACAGTCGCAGAGCTTGAACAGGCTTTGGAGGACGCGGGCGGTAGCGACCCGGATATCGAAGCACAGCTAGAAGAGGCCCAAGTTGAATTGGACGCTTCGATCGATGAAGCTCAGACTTTGAATGACGAGAGACAGGCAGCCATTGAATACAATGAAGCCGTTGAAGAGGTGGAAGAGCTGACAGAACTTGTTGAAGAGCAAGATCTGGCTGAACGTGAGGCCCTGGAAGCCGCTGCCAACAAGCCTGTCACCGATGCGGTTGAGGAACAGGTCAAAGCGCTGCTGGGACTGTGACCTGAGGCTTACTGGCCATCGCCCGCTTCCACTTCAGGATGAACTGAAGGCTGTAGCGCCGGCGAGCCTTTCGGATACCAAGTTGGCAGGTCGACCTAGTCGGCCTGCTAGGCGCAAACTCTTGATGATTGCGATGCGCAACAAGAAAATCCCGCCCCAATTTGGGGCGGGATTTGTGTTACAATTCCCATGTTTAGGACGATAATCGAGAATTGTCGGGGGGGTCAGCTGATTTGTCTTCAGACGTTCTGGTGAGCCTCGGATAGCCGCTTGTTTTTTATGATCTCTGTCAGTGCGTTTTCAATAGGAGGGAAGCGGCTATTGCTCGAATTCATTGTGGTTTGCAGGCGCTCTTCAGCAGATTCGCTAGAGGTCCTCATCGCAATTTCAGTGCTGCGATCTTCAGTCATAAAGGCAGGCTTGACCATTTTGTTCCCCTTGTTTTCGTCAAACGATGTACGTCTCGTTCGATCCAACTTAGTCAGTATGCCTAAAGTTGTTTGAACCCACTGCGAATACACTGTTCACGTTCGGTTAATGTTGTTTACGAAATAAGAACAAACGAATTGTCCGGCCGTGCGCTCCTTCAATTACCCCATTCCAACTTTGCGGTTTGAAAGGTCGTTAGCTGAGGCTGTCGTGCCAACGAACCATCGCGTCATAGTGGGAGACTTCAGCGGTAAGCCAGTCTCCGCCTATTGCATTGGCCAAATCCCGACGGGGATCATAAATGGAAGACGCAGTTAAAGGAGGCAAAAGGATGAAAACGGCTCTAGCAATCACAGCGACGGTGTTCGTAATGCAAACCGGGTCGGTTGCGAGTGCGAGTTTTGACATCCAGTCTCTTGATCTGAGACAGACTGTTGGGTCGCACAATGCTATGCAGCCTGTTCTCGTGAAATCAAAAGCAGGACATTGTCCACCGGGCTTGGCCAAAAAAGCAGTTCCGTGCGTCCCCCCCGGACAAGTCAAACGATACCGAGCTGGGGATTACATCTACGATGGCTATGTGCGCATCAACGATCCCTACAGATATGGTCTGAAAAGAAACGGTTACTATGTGCGGGCCGGAAACTATGTCTACGAGGTAGATCGACGAACGAACGAAGTGCTGAACTTGATCGGTGCAATAGCGGATATTCTCAACTGACGGCCAAATGGCGTAAAAAGAAAACTGGGGAGAATCGGCTGATCCGTAGGCCGTCACGTGCGGCCTTTTCCTGCCATGGGCCAACAACCTCAATTGCTACAATGCGACCCGCCAAAACTGACATTCGTTACAACCGCAAGATTGTGGAGTAGGTTGCGGACGCGGACTAAGCCGTCCTTCGATGTCTGGCAGTGAGCAATTTTGTTGCGCTTTATTGCCAGCAACTAAACCGAGGGAAAGCGCAGTAACGGGCACTACCTGCAGTCGCCGACCTGCAGGCAAAGACGTCGCGATCATTCTGCAAAGACAGTACTTTTTCTGATCCGTTGCATTCCATGACGCGTAGTCACTCAATGAATGACTTGGGTGAGGTGTACGGATTTGCAAGTCGTCTGGTTCAAGCGAGATCTCCGTGTTTTGGATCATGCGACCTTGGCACATGCGGCCAGGGTTGGTCCCGTGCTGCCGCTCTATGTTGTTGAACCCGAGTTTTGGCTGCAGCCCGATGCCTCAGAACGACAATGGAGCTTTGTTTCTGAGACACTTGCGGAATTGCGTGAGGCAACTGCTCAGTTGGGACAGCCACTGGTCGTTCGTATCGGAACAGTGATTGAGACACTTACGGAACTGAAAAAACAGGGATTTCTGGAGGCCTTATGGTCACACGAGGAGACGGGGAACGATTGGACCTATCGCAGGGATCGAGATGTCGCGGCTTGGTGTCGTGACGCAGGTGTCCCTTGGCATGAGATTCAAAACCACGGCGTTATCCGCCGACTGAAATCCCGAGACGGCTGGGCGAACCATTGGGACGCGCAGATGTCGCGACCAACAGAAAAGGCGCCGCAGCTTGCACCCTTGTCCATTGAGCTTGGTGCGCTCCCAAGCAGCAAAGATCTTGGCCTCGCAGGGGCCGTATGTACGGGTCGGCAAATGGGCGGGCGTCAAGTGGGGCTGGGGCTTTTGAACAGCTTTCTGAGCAACAGGAGCATTGACTACCAGCGTGCAATGTCCAGTCCCTTGAGTGGTGCGACGGCATGTTCGCGGCTGTCTCCCTATATTGCGTGGGGCGCGATCTCTGTTCGCGAAATTGCGCAACAGACGGAAAATGCGCGGCGCACGCTTCCCGTGGGCGCAGGGAAATGGCAGAAATCGATGCGATCCTTTTCAGCGCGTTTGCACTGGCATTGTCATTTCATTCAAAAGTTGGAGGACGAACCGCAAATAGAGTTCGAAAACCTTCACCCGCTCTATGATGGCTTGCGCCCCAAGAAACCGGATGCGGTGCTTCTACAAGCATGGTCAACAGGTGAGACAGGGTATCCTTTCTTGGACGCCTGCATGCGATCTCTGCGCGCGACAGGTTGGTTGAATTTCCGCATGCGGGCAATGGTGATGGCAGTCGCAAGCTATCATTTGTGGCTCCATTGGCGCTCGCCGGGCCTGCATCTGGCCAGGATGTTCACCGACTATGAGCCCGGTATCCATTGGAGTCAGGTCCAGATGCAATCTGGCACAACCGGCATCAACACCATCCGTATTTACAACCCCGTCAAACAAGGCCTGGATCAGGATCCGAACGGCATATTCATTCGTCGGTGGGTGCCGGAACTGGCAGAGATACCGGATGCACATCTGCATGATCCATGGAATGCGGATAACGCAGCTGCGGTTCTTGGCCGAAAATACCCAATGCGCGTCTTTGACCATCTGGCGGCGGCAAAGGCTGCGCGAGAAAAAGTGTGGGCGGTGAGGCGCGGGCCGGAATTTCGCGATCGAGCGCACGCAATCGCCACCAAACACGCAAGCCGAAAGGCTGAACGCTCTCGTAAAAGAAAAGCCAAAACACCGCGGAATGTGGCTCAACTTGACCTACCGTTCGGAGACCTCAAGTGAAAATGCGCAAGAAGGCGGATTTACCGCAAAAGATCTGTCCAGTCTGCCAACGTCCCTTCGTGTGGCGCAAGAAATGGGAGAAGGTCTGGGATGACGTCAAATACTGCTCGAAACGCTGCAAGGCTGCCGCATGACTTTGGAATTTCGTGTGGTGGATAACGCTTTTGCACAGCTGAGGTTCGAATCTACGCGCGCCGCAGGATTGAGGCGTTTGGAGCAATTCGTGCCCCGCACTGGACGCGACTATGCGCAAAGCCGAAATTATGACTTTGGCCCCGACCGACGCGGCAATGTATCTACTCTCTCACCCTGGCTGCGACACCGCTTGATAACTGAGGAAGAGGTTCTTTCACGCGTTCTGTCCGCACATGGTGAAATGGTTGCCGACAAGTTCATTCACGAAGTGTTTTGGCGCACGTATTTCAAAGGCTGGTTGGAGCAACGGCCAAGTGTTTGGTTTAGCTACCAAAGAAACTTGGTAGCGCAAGTGGAGCGTTTGGAAGCCGATACAACGTTGAATGCGGCGTATCGGGATGCTGTGTCAGGCCGCACAGGTATCGAGTGTTTTGATTTCTGGATGCGCGAGTTAAGCGCAACGGGATATCTCCATAACCACGTAAGGATGTGGGTGGCCTCCATTTGGATTTTCACGCTCAGACTCCCTTGGGAACTGGGCGCAGATGTCTTCATGCGCCACCTTGTCGACGGCGATCCGGCGTCAAATACCCTGAGTTGGCGTTGGGTGGCGGGTCTCCACACAAAGGGAAAAACCTATCTCGCGCGCGCCGACAATATCGCGAAATACACCGATGGACGGTTTCAGCCCCAAGGCTTGGCCAACGTCGCTGAGCCACTGGTTGAAGCAACAGATCATCCGCGCATCGAAATCCGCCCGCAGTCAGAAAAACCCCTCTCAAAGCCGTATCTGCTGCTGGTGACAGAGGAAGACATGTCCGCAGCAGATGCCGTCTCGTTGCGCCCCGCAAGCGTGGTCGGCCTAACGGCTACACATGGTCGTTCGCCGGGTCCGGTCGGTGACTTGCCGTCTGCTTTTGTCAAACAAGCAATGAATAGCGCACTCTCGCCGTTCGGAGAGATTGGACAAGTCAAGGACGATTGGTCCGAGCCCCTGATCAAGGCGGCTCATACAAATAAAGTTGATACGATTGTCACAGCCTATTGTCCTATCGGTCCGACACGGGTGCGCTTGGACCGTGCCGTACCAAAGCTGAACGAGGCCGGCATTGATCTGCGTCGTATCTGGCGCCCTTACGATGCGCACGCGTGGCCACACGCCAGAGCAGGGTTCTTTGGCTTCAAGAAGAAGATCCCGTCCATAATGCAGGTCCTGAATCTGACCCGCTAGCCGTGTAAACAAAACCGGGAAAACGCCGTGACATACGCCGCAATTGTGCTTCCAAATCAAATTTTTGCAGAACACCCCGCATTTGAATTGCCGTTGCAAAAGGTGATCTTGTTCGAAGATCCGTTGTTCTTCGGAGACCCGCAGTATCCCGCCAAAATGCACAAGCAGAAGCTCTGGCTCCATAGGGCGAGCATGGCTCGATATCGCCAAGAGCTCGAGATCAAGGGCTTTGATGTGGACCTCTTTAAGTATGAGCCCTCGACCAAAGCGTGCCTGCATTTGTTCGAGCGGCTTTCTCTGGATCAGATTTCTCGGGTCGCGATGGCTGATCCCGTAGATTCAGTCGTGGAAAAGCGTTTGAGTGAGGCATCGCAAGCAACAGGAATTGCGATCGAATTCCTTCCTTCGCCCGGCTTTCTGAACACACGTGCCAGCAATCAGGCCTGGTCTGCCGGCCGAAAACGTTGGTTTATGGCGGAATATTACAAAAGCCAGCGACGCCGATTGAACATTTTGCTTGAGAACGATATGCCATTGGGCGGCCAGTGGAGTTTCGACGAAGACAATCGCAAAAAGGTTCCAAAAGCCCTGCTACAAAGCTTGCCTTGGATCGACTGGCCGCAGCACGACAGTGTGGACCAAGCGGCGAAAGACAATGTTCTGTCTGAATTTCCCGACGCGCGCGGACATCTCGATACCCTTTATTATCCAACTTCGCACGCGGCTGCACTGGCGTGGCTTCACCAGTTTTTGGAACGGCGTTTCGACCGGTTCGGTGACTTTGAGGATGCGATTGTTGAGGGCGAAAGCTGGCTTTGGCATGCTGTCCTCACACCTGCATTGAACATTGGCTTGATCACGCCAAGGCAAGTCATTGACGCGACTCTGAACCATGCCCAGCGCAAGAAGACGCCCCTCAACTCTGTAGAGGGGTTTATCCGTCAGATCATAGGTTGGAGAGAGTTCATGCGCGCCACCTATGAAGATTTGGGCGTACGTATGCGCACAACCAATCATTGGCGTCACAACCGACCAATGCCTTCCTCCTTCTATGACGGCACAACAGGGATAGACCCGATTGACGATACGATCAGACGGATCCTGCAGACTGGCTACTGTCACCACATCGAAAGGCTGATGGTACTCGGCGGGTTTATGTTCTTGTGTGAAATCAAGCCAGACGACGTCTACCTGTGGTTCATGGAAATGTTCGTGGACAGCTACGATTGGGTCATGGTTCCAAATGTTTATGCAATGAGTCAAAACGCGGATGGGGGGCTGATCACGACCAAGCCTTATTTTTCCGGATCAAACTACATTCGGAAGATGAGCCATTGGGGCAAAGGCGAATGGGCCGAGATTTGGGACGGCTTGTATTGGCGCTTCATTTTCAAACATAGAGACACGCTTTCAAAAAATCCGCGTTGGGCCATGATGTGTCGCACAGGCGATAGGATGTCGCTGGAAACAAAAGAGAAGCATCTGGAAAAGGCCAACTCTTTTCTGGCCGAATTGAACTGAGTGCAACTACGGTTCCGCTCAATAAGGGTTAGGGAAGTTTACGCCCATTGCGTGTCACGATTAGTGTCGCTTTGCCTATGTGGTGGCATAGTCGGTAACCGCTGCTCGGCAACCAACTTGCCAGATTGTGGACAGCCAAGCGGAAAACGCTTCTGCAAACCGCGTGTTGCCAGCTAGCTCACCATAATACTGGCTTTGCTCGATCCACAATTTCGCATCGGCCTTGGAGGCCCGAGCAGTGTTTTGCAAATGCTCCCATTGGGGGTCGTTTGGCGCGATCTCCGAGCCATCTTCACGAACGCCTGCGCACATCCGGCACCAGAAGGCTTCGGCCAGTGCCAAACCAGTCAGAGAACGGCCGGAAGCAATGGCATCGCGCAACGAAGGCAGCAAGAACCCGGGATGTCGTGAAGACCCGTCAAATGCCACGCGACGTGTCGTGTCGCGGATGGTGCTGTTTGCAAATCGCTTTTCAACCAATCCAAGATATTCAGTTGGCGTGGTGCCAGGAACGGCTTCGACATAGGGCAAGATCTCTTCTGTCTGAACCTTCTTGAAAAACGCTACGATGTCCGGATCCTGCATGCAGTCTGAAATCGTCGGTACGTTCAGAATTTCCCCAATATTGGCAAGCAGCTGATGACCTCCGTTCAGGATGCGCAGCTTCATCATTTCATATCCGTGAACATCGTGTGTCATCGTGACCCCAGCCTGTTCGAGGGGCGGTCGCCCGGCACAGAAGTCATCCTCGACGACCCATTGACGAAAATTCTCATGCGAGACCGGAGCGCGATCGTCGATTCCAAGCGCCCGACATTGCGAAATGACCTGCTCGGTCGTCGCGGGCACGATGCAATCCACCATCGAGTTCGGGAATGCGCCCTTTTGGGCGATCCAATCCGCCAGCTCCGTGTCGACCAGACGTGCCAAACCAACAATGCAGGTTTTTAGTATTGCGCCGTTGCCCTGAAGATTGTCGCAGCTAAGCGCCGTAAACGGTTCCAATCCATTCTCACGTCTTTGCCTGTATGACTCGACCATCGCACCGAAAACTGTGCGTGGCTCATGCGGGTTCTTCGCGTCGTACCTTATGTCTTCATGATCCAAGTTGAACACGCCGGTGTTGGCATCCAGAAAATAGCCGCCCTCGGTTACAGTCAGGGACACAATTCTGATAGACGGATCAGCCATCCGGCGGATGAGTGCTGCGTTACCTGCCTCAATCGGCAGATAGTCGATCATCGGGCCTATGACCTCTGCGGATATTCCTTGTGGATCCAACTCGATCAACGTGGTCAGGCAATCCTGCGCCAACAGCCTCTCACGCATCTCAGCGTCGTAGCTGCGCACTCCGGCTCCGATAATGCCCCAATCGTAGGCTTGGCCCTGCTGCAAGAGCTGATGAATGTACCACGCCTGGTGGGCGCGGTGGAAATTTCCAAGACCGATATGAACAATGCCCGGCGTCAGCTCCGAACGCTTATAGTTAGGGGTGCCGACAGTCGCTGGGAGGTCTGCAAGCCTGTCTTGCCGCAGCTGGATCAGAGGGTTTGAGTGTGCCACAGGGTTCATCAGCTCATCCAATTTCCACCGTCGACATTGTAGGTTTGTGCAACGATGTATTTTGCCTCGTCCGAGGCGAGAAACACTGCCATGCCCGTCAGGTCTTCGGCCCGGCCCATGCGGCCATAGGGAACGGCAGCGGCCACTTCGCGTTTCTTCTGTCCCGGCAGTTTACCTTCGTGTTTGGCAAAGAACGCATCGACGCCGTCCCAGTGTTCGCCGTCCACCACACCTGGCGCGATCGCGTTCACGTTGATCCCGTGCGCGATCAGGTTCAAGCCCGCAGATTGGGTCAGGGAAATGATCGCGGCCTTGCTGGCACAATAGACGGCGACCAGCGGTTCACCGCGCCGCCCGGCTTGCGACGCCATATTGATGATCCGGCCTTTGGTGCCATGTGCGATCATATGGCGCGCGACGGCTTGCATGGTGAACAAGGCACCGGCAACGTTGATGTCAAAGACGCGCTCATAGTCGACGCGCTCAATCTCGACAATCGGGGCGGCTGTGAAGATCGCGGCGTTGTTGACCAGGATGTCAATTGGGCCGAAATGCGATGCCGTGCGGGCGACGGCGTCGTCGATACTCTGCTGGTTTGTCACGTCCATTTCGACAGCCAGAGCGGACGCGCCGATCTCGGCTGCGGCCTGTTTAGCGCGTTCGATGTCGATATCCGCGATGGCAACGCGTGCGCCTTCCGCGACATAGGATTTGGCAAAGGCCAGCCCGATGCCGCGCGCGGCACCGGTGATCAGAGCGATTTTGCCATTCAGACGGGTCATTCGATCCGCAGTCCTTTTTCATCGAAGCGGTGGATGACGTCGGCCCGTGGCGTCAGGTGAATACGATCCCCGTGACGGAACCCAACCTCGCCATCGGCGCGAACCGTGATCGTTTCGGCCAGTCCGGTGTCGTGGACATGGAAGAAGGTGTCTGAACCCAAATGCTCCGAGACGCTGACAACCCCGGACCACTCGCCCTCGGTTTCCGAAACAGCGATATGTTCCGGGCGGATGCCGATGGTTTTCGCGCCATGTTTTGCGGCCTCTTCACCCTCGATGAAGTTCATTTTGGGGGAGCCGATGAAGCCCGCAACAAACAAGTTACGAGGTGTACGATAAAGCTCCAGCGGGCTGCCGACCTGTTCGATCACTCCGGCCTGAAGGACGACGATCTTGTCAGCCATGGTCATGGCTTCGACCTGATCGTGGGTCACGTAGATCATAGTGGTCGCTAGACGCTCATGCAGCTCGCTGATCTCAAGCCGCATGCCAACGCGTAGTGCCGCGTCGAGGTTGGATAGAGGTTCGTCGAACAGAAACGCCGCAGGTTCGCGCACGATTGCGCGCCCGATGGCGACCCGCTGGCGTTGGCCGCCGGACAGCTGGCCGGGGCGACGGTCGAGATAATCGGTCAGGTTTAGGACGCTGGCGGCACCTTCGACCCGCTTATCGATCTCAGCCTGATCCAGCTTCGCCATCCGAAGAGGAAAGGCGATGTTCTTGCGCACGGTCATATGGGGGTAGAGCGCATAGGACTGGAAAACCATCGCCAGCCCTCGTTTCGCGGGAGGGACATCGGTGGCATCCGCGCCGTCGATGTCGATAGAGCCCGAGGTGATATCCTCTAACCCTGCGATCAGACGCAGCAGGGTGGACTTACCGCAGCCCGAGGGGCCGACGAAGACGGTGAACTCGCCATCTTCGATGGTCAGGTCCAGCGGTGGAATGACCTGCACGTCGCCGAAGCTTTTGGTCACGGACTTGAGTTGAATACGTCCCATGTGTCGTTTCCTTATTTCACAGCGCCGAAGGTCAGGCCGCGGACAAGTTGTTTCTGGCTGAACCAGCCAAGGATCAGGATTGGTGCAATCGCCATGGTCGAGGCCGCGCTGAGCTTGGCAAAGAACAGGCCTTCGGGGCTGGAGTAGCTGGCGATGAACGCTGTTAGCGGAGCCGCGTCGACGGCAGTGAGGTTGAGGGTCCAGAACGCCTCGTTCCAAGCCAGAATGAAGTTCAGCAGCACGGTCGAAGCGATGCCGGGGATGGCCATTGGCGTCAGGACGTAGAGAATTTCTTCTTTCAATGTCGCCCCGTCCATCCGTGCAGCTTCCAGAATTTCACCCGGAATTTCGCGGAAATAGGTGTACAGCATCCAGACGATGATCGGCAGGTTGATGAGCATCAGGACGACGACCAGCCCTCCGCGCGTATCCAGCAGGCCCAACCGAATGAACAGCAGGTAGATTGGGTAGAGAACGCCGACCGCAGGCAACATCTTGGTCGACAGCATCCAAAGCAGAATGTCCTTGGTGCGCTTGGACGGAACGAAGGCCATCGCCCATGCGGCGGGGACGGCGATGATGACGCCCAGAATGGTCGAGCCCCCGGCTATGATGACCGAATTCCATAGGAACCGCATATAGTCGGACCGTTCCTGCACGATGGCGTAGTTTTCCAGCGTCCAGTTGAAGTTCAGGAACAACGGTGGGCTGGCGATTGCCTGCGCCTCGGTCTTGAAGCTGGTCAGGATGGTCCAGAGTATCGGGAAAAAGATCAGCAAACCAACGGCCCAGGCGAGGGCGGTATTCAGCGATTTGCGGCGGGTTGTGACAGCGCGGGCCATGATCTTACCTCCTCACGCGTCCAGGTTCTTGCCGACGATGCGCATCAGGAAGATCGCAACGATGTTGGCTAAGATGATTGCGTAGACACCTCCGGCTGATCCGAGGCCAACGTTCTGGCTCTCCAGCACGCGCTGGAAGATCAGGTAGGTGAGTGTACGGGTGCCGAATGCGCCGCCGGTGGTCACGAAAATCTCAGCGAAGATCGACAAAAGGAAGATTGTCTGGATCAGGATCACGATGGTGATCGCGCGGCTCAGATGCGGCAGGATGATGTGGTAGAACCGCTTCAGGACCGGCGCGCCGTCCATCTCAGCCGCTTCCAACTGCTCACTGTCCAGCGATTGGATCGCGGTCAACAGGATCAGCGTCGCGAATGGCAGCCACTGCCAAGATACGATCATGATGATCGAGGTCATAGACGCCTCGGACAGCCACGAGATCGGCTCGGCCCCGAAAAAGCGCCACAGATGGGCCAACAGGCCGTTTACCGGATCCATGAACATGTTCTTCCAGACCAATGCAGACACGGTTGGCATGACGAAGAAGGGTGCGATCACGAGGATGCGGACAACACCTTGGCCCCACATCGGTTGGTCCAGAAGCATCGCCAGAAGGATGCCCAGGATAACGGTGATGACCAGAACCCCTCCGACGATCACAAGCGTTGCCTGAACCGCGGGCCAGAAGGAACTGGACGATACGAACCGGACGTAGTTGTCGAAGCCGACCCAGCCCAGATCCCCACCGCGCAGGGGCAGATATTTCTTGAAGGAAAAATACAGCGTCATCGTCAGGGGCACGAGCATCCAGCCAAGTAGCAGGACCACTGCGGGTGCCATCATCAGGCGCGCGACGGATCGGGAGTGTTGAGTAGCCATTACGCAAACCCTCTCTGTTCAGGCGTAGCTTAGCCTGCGAGAAAAATGTGGGTTGTGGAAGGGGTGAGCGGGGGGCAGCTCTTTGCCCGCCCGCGTGGGAGGATGCCTCAGTACCCTGCGGCTTCCATTTCTTCGGCGGTGAAGGCCTGAGCTTTGGCCAGCGCCTCATCCACCGTTTGTTGTCCGGCATAGACTGCCGAGAATTCCTGGCTCACCTGAGTGGCAATGCCAGCAAATTCGGGGATCGCGACAAACTGGATGCCGGTATAGGGCGTCGGTTGTGCGCAGCAGTTCTGCGGATCAGCCGCAAGGATCGATTCCAGCGTCATTTTCGCGAACGGAACATCCACGTAGTTCGGATTCTCGTACAGCGAGGTTCGCGCGCCCGGCGGGACGTTGGCCCAGCCTTCGTTTTCAGCCACCAGTTCGATGTAGTCCTTTGAGGTCGCCCATTCGATGAACTGCTTGGCGGCGTCTTCCTGTTGTGTACCCGCAGGGATCGCCAATGCCCATGCCCACAACCAGTTGGCGCGCTTGTCCACGCCTTCCGAATTCGGAGCCAGAGCAAAGCCGACCTTGTCCGCAACAGTCGAGTCATCCGGATTAGTCACGAAGGACGCGGCAACCGTTGCATCGATCCACATGCCGCATTTGCCTTGCTGGAACAGCGACAGGTTTTCGTTGAACCCATTGGTCGCGTAACCGGCCGGGCCGGATTCATTCATCATGTCTACAAAGAAGGTCAGCGCTTCTTTCCACTCGGGCTGATCGAACTGGGGTTTCCAGTCCTCATCAAACCAACGCGCGCCGAATGAGTTTCCGGTCACAGTGATAAAGGCACCGCCTTCACCCCAACCGGCCTTTCCGCGCAGGCAGATACCGTTGATGTCATTGTCCCGGTCGGTCATGGCCGCTGCCGCTTCGCGGATGAACTGCCATGTGGGGGCTTCGGGCATTTCTAGACCAGCCTTTTCCATCAGATCGGTGCGGTACATGATCATCGAGCTTTCGCCATAGAACGGAGCAGCGTATAGCGTGCCTTCGTGGCTCAGACCGCCAGCCATCGCAGGCAGAAGATCGTCAACGTCATATTCTTCTGACATCCCGTCGAGCGGAACTAGCCAGCCATTTGCGCCCCAAATCGGGGTCTCGTACATACCAATGGTCATGATGTCGAACTGACCACCTTTTGTGGTGATATCAGTGGTCACGCGCTGGCGCAGTACGTTTTCTTCCAGCGTCACCCACTCGACGTCGATACCCGTCGCTTCGGTGAATTTGTCAGTGTAGCCCTGCATCCGGATCATGTCGCCGTTGTTTACTGTGGCGATCGTGATGGATTGTGCGTGGGCCGCGGCCGTCGCGACGAACGTCAAAGCTGTCGCCGCACGAAGTGCGTGTTTCAAGTACATCCCTGTCCTCCCTGAGCTTGGATGCTGTGCAGAAAGACTAGTTCAAGATTTGTCGCGGCGTCAATAGAAACTTTACGCGCGTTAATTTTTGGCGCTATGCGGATTCCCTGAGAACCAATCGTGCCGGGAACAGGGTTTCTGTCCGCTTCTCAAATTTCCCACCGTTTTCAATAAGTTCGAAAAGCGTTTCGACACTTCGGGCCGCCACATTGTCATAGTCATGCGCCGCGGTTGTCAGTGAGGGGCATGTGAACTTTGCAAAGGGATGATCGTCGTTCGAGGCCACACGCAGCGTACAATCGGCTTTCCGCCCGACGCGAATCCCCTGCTCAAAACACGCTGCCAGAAAGCCGATCGCCAATCGGTCATTGCTGCACAAAACCGAATCCGTGCGTAACTTGCGTTCATCCAAAACCTTGAGCGCACCCAGTCGACCAATCTCCTCAAAGGCCCAGCCAGCGCCTTCGATTTTGATCACATGCGGCTCAAAACCCAAACGCTCCATCACCTCGACATAGGCCTTCCGCCGTTTGTTGGCGTTGGGGTTTGCAGGTGTCCGCATTTCGAAGAACGAGGGCGGCTCGCCAGTGCGGGTCATGTATTCCACGGTCTGAGACACAAAGCTGAAATTGTCGGAACCGATAAACGCCGCGCCCAAACCGTCGAGGTTGCTGTCGAAAAGAACTGTTGGCACACTGGCGCAGAATTTCTCGATCGCCGACTTGTCAGAGATACGCCCCAAAGGCGCCAACAACACGCCCGCAGGTTTCAGGGACTGTAAACCGTCCAGGATTTCGTTTTCCAGCTTTTGTTCACCGTGAGCGCTGAAAAGAAACGGACGATACCCGGCTGCGATACAGCTTTGTTCAAGATACCGAGCGATTTCAGCAAAGAACGGATCAGCCAGATAGGGTACGACAATGCCGATATTCTTGGTCAGTTTACGGTTCTGGTTCACCGCATAGATGTTCGGGCGATAGTCAAACCGCTCCAGCGCCTCTTCGATGCGCGCCCTCGTCGTTGGGCGAACGCTATCGGGGTCGTGGAAGTATTTGGACACCGTGGGCCGCGATATTCCGCTGAGCGCCGCGAACTCTTCCATATTCTTGATTTTGGTCATGCCAGTCTGCCTGCGGATCACAGCCGCTTTGATCTTATCTTACTTTTACATATTCTTTGCGCGCGCTAAAAAGATCAATAGCCAGGCAAGTTCTGTTTGTTTCCGTGGGCACAGGGTTTGAATGTATCTCGTGATTGATACCAGGACATCGGCGGTCAAGCTTGTTTGATCGAATTTTCGCGACGTCCTCAATGGGGACTACAACGTCTCCGCAACACCCCGGCTGGTCAGAGCAGCACCCAAACCTTTGGTGGAAGGCGACGCTTGATGAGTTGAACCAGCTTTCAGGGCCAATCGCACTATCAGTGCGATCGAATGACCTTGTTTCAGTCATTTTCTTTAGGCACGTGGGTCGGTTTTCTACCATCGTAGATAAACGCGTTTCAAACGCATTCGATCTGCTCGCATGTTTGCAGGAATTGGAACTCAGGGCTTTTGCAACGCAGGCAACCGGCATAACGTTCCTTTTTTTGATGAAATTGGCGACGAGTTGCAGATCTACGTGACGGAGAACCGAATTGAATTTCGGCAGCGAGCCCAAAGCAGATAACTTGAACGTCAGGGTCTTTGAAGATTTGCACTCGATTTTGCGACTTGCGATTTCGATGTGCCCTGCTAGCAATAAACTATGAAAAAGTGGATAATCTCAAATATTAGTTTTAGTTGCAGTATCGTCATTTATGGCGGGTCAGAAGTTTCACCAGTTTATGTACGATGATATTTGTTTGGACAAGGGTGGTGGGCGAAACCCGGGCGACTTTCCGATCTGCGTAGTTGAATAGCTCAACGACAGCTAAGTCCGCATAGCTGACAACTGTCCAAAAGGCTCCACTCTTTCTATTGAGACGGAACGGCTTGCCGTTTGGGCCAATATTGCGCGATGGACTGTTCTGATATGTCCCAGAAATCTCGCATCGAAGAGTGCGGCTGAAAAGCTGGTCAGAGGTGTCAAACGAAAGACACCCAAGCAGTACTTAGCTGAGGAGGAAATCAGGACTATATTTCGACCGACCTCGGTGGACAGACAAGTACTGCCACCCTGTGCTGCTGCTAAGTCGCAGAAAGCCTGTATTCCTTCTGATCGAAAGAGTTTTGCGAAGCTGGGAAGAACCGTATGGCGGGTGACACGGTCAATGAGGCTATCACGTCGGAAGTCAACGAGCGGCTATCCGAAGTTCCGACCCAGATGCGCGGCGTATGCCGCTTTTGCAATGGGCCTTTGAAGCAGGCAGAGCGTCCGAGCCTGCCTGCTTCTCTGCGTATTCAAGCGCGACTATGCGTCGGAGCGCAGGATGACGGGCGTGATCCGCGTGCCTTCGCCCTGAACATAGGCCATCTGAATGATCAACTCGGCCAGAGGTTCCAGATACCGTGCGCTCAGCATGGCCCCGCTATCGACCGGGTCATAATTGATGGCACGCACCAACTCGGCCACCGTTTCTTTTGCCCCAGCATCGTCCCCGGCAAGGAACACCTGAGGGCGGATGCCGCCATAGGTTGGATCCGAGTCAACGACATCAGCAAAGATCGCGTTGAAGGCCTTGACGACCGGAACGCCCGGCAGCTTCGCCTGGCAGACCTCGCCTGCGGACGTGGAATGCCCCAGGGTCAAAGCCATGTAGTCATCGGTCAGGGGGTTGGTGCAGTCGACCACCAACTTGCCTTCCAGTGACCCCAGAGCGTCCAATGTATCGTCCAGCGCCGTGAATGGGACGGCGATGAACACAACCTCGGCGTGTTGAACCAGATCGGCTGCAAGGCCACCTTTTATACCATGTCGGTCCGCGGCCTCGGCCCCCCGTCCGGCATCTCGCGAGCCTATATGAACCACATGATCCGTTGCAGAAAACCGGCGCGCAAGCGCGTTGGCGACATTGCCAGTTCCGACGATAAGCAAATTTCTTGAGTTGGGCACGACGACGTTCTTCCCCTTGATAATGTTGCGATTCCGAGGATAGTGGAATCGGTATCATGATGATAATTGTTTTTTGCGCTCTCTTTCAGATTGCAGCGCTTCAGGCGGGCGATTGGTGTGTTTCAGCCGCGCTGTAAGTGCCCGTTGGCAGGGTGAATGGTGAAATAACACGATGGCAATTGATCTCGACGATTGGCTGCGCGCGCTTGGAATGGAGCGCTACATCTCAGCGTTTCATGACCATGATGTGGATGGCAGCCTGTTGCCGACGATCACTGCAGAAGATCTCAGGGATATGGGGGTCGCGTCGGTTGGCCATCGCCGTCAGTTGCTGAACGCAATTGCTTTGCTCCGCAGTGGTCAGGCATCGGACCTGACAAACGGTCCATTTGCGGAAAAGGCGGATCGCAGTCACTCGGTCGCGCCGCAACAGCGGCGGCAGCTTTCAGTGGTGTTCACGGATCTTGTCGGCTCGACCCAACTGTCCGAACAATTGGATGCAGAAGAGCTTTCGACCCTGTTGACCAGCTACAAAAGCGCCGTGACCGAGATTGTCGAGGAATATGGCGGCTTTGTCGCGCAATATCTTGGTGATGGCGTTCTGGCCTATTTCGGCTGGCCGCAGGCCTATGATCATGACGCCGAACGGGCGATCCGATCGGGGCTGAGCATCGCCGATTCGATGCATTTTCTGGGGCGGCCGCATGGGGTCAAGCTGAATTGCCGCATTGGCATCGCAACGGGCAATGTCGTTGTCGGGGACCTGATCCGCAACTCGTATATCGAAGAGGATCAGGCCGTCGGGCGCGCGCCCAACCTGGCTGCCCGTATCCAGTTGATGGCAAAACCGGGCACCTTGGCGATTTCGGATGAAACCAAAAAGATCGTCGAAGGCAAATTCGATCTGACCGATCTGGGAAATCACAAATTGAAAGGCTTCCGGGGCGAGGTGCGTATCTGGCGCGTCGAAGGCGCAACGGACGGCCCCTCCCCCGATTTCAAGCGTCGGTCCAAAGAGAAGCTACCGATCATCAACCGCAAGGTTGAGCTGGGCCAGTTGGATAGCGCGTGGGAGCAGGTCGAGCAGGGCGTTCCGCGCTCGATGCTCATTTCCGGTGAGCCGGGGATCGGCAAGTCCCGACTGGTGGAAGAGTTCGTATCGCATGTGCTTGAGGCAGAGGGCGACGTTCTGCGCTTTCAATGCTCGCCCTTTCACACCAATGACGCCTTGTATCCGGTGCTGAACCAAATCTGGTCTATGGTTTTGGGCGGGGGGCAGCTTTCGGCCGGGGACACGGCCCAGCGGCTGGAACAGATTTTTTCGGCTACAACTCTGGATCCGAGCAAGACAGCCTCATTGGCGGATGCCTTGATGCAGTTTCGCGAACACGGGCGCGACACCACGCTGCCTCTTGATGCGCTGGGCCGGAAAGAGATGACGTTTCAGGCGCTGATTGCTCTGTTCGAATGGTATGTGCGCGACAAGAAAGTGCTGGTTGTCTTCGAGGACCTTCACTGGATCGACCCGACCACCAAAGAGCTATTGGGACGGCTGCTCGAGACGTTCAAAGATGAGCAGGTCATGGTACTGCTTACCTGCAGGCCCGCGTTTCAAACCGCGTGGGAGGTCAATTCCCGCGTCGAACTGACCCGGCTGTCCAACGAGGAAATCGGCGAGATTGCCGCACATGTCTACGATCTGAAACCAGTTCCGATGCCAGTGCTGGAATTGATCGCAGATCGGTCCGACGGGGTGCCGCTTTTTGCCGAAGAGCTTTCCAAGTCGTTCATTGAAACCGGGGTCTTTGACCGAACCGATGGGGGCGGCACCTCGATTGATGAGACGGCGGTACCGACCACGCTGAACGAGTTGTTGGTCGCCCGCCTTGATCGTCACCCCGAATCCCGCCGGATACTGCAGACGGCTGCGGCCATTGGTCGGGATTTTTCCTTCGACGTTCTGTCTGCCGTGATTGATGAATCCGATCATGCGCTGTCGGCTCATTTAAACACGTTGGTATCGGCGCAGATTATTGTTCCCGCCCCGGCTGCGGCTCGCAGATACTCATTCCGCCACGCCCTGATGCGCGATGCAGCGTATGAGACCATGCTGCGATCCGTGCGTGCAATGGTGCATGCGCGTATTGCGGCTGTACTTGGTGCGCGGTTTCGCAAAATCACGCCCGCTCATGTTCTCGGCAGCCATTGGGGGTTGTCCGGCAACCATGCGGAAGCGACTCGGTGCTTCCAACAAGCTGCGGAGCAGGCAAGTTCGCGCTATGCAAATACAGAGGCCACGGCCTATTTTAAATCCGCGTTGAACCATCTGGAACAGGTCACCCTTTCAGACGGGTTACACCCCGGCACCCTGCCGGAACGTGCCGATCTGCTGGAACAGCTTGGCACCGTCTTGACCTTGGTTCACGACCTTGACGGCGCGGTTGCGGCTTATCGTGAGGCCGTAGTGTTGGTTCAAGACAACCCGCGGAAAACTGCTCGGTTGCACCGTCTGACCGGCAATGCGTTGCAACAGGATCGCGCGGGATCACTGGCCGAACTTGCCGCCGCCGAGGCTGCGCTGGATCAAACCGCGTGGCGGGACGACGCCGAGCTGCTGCGAGAGTGGATCGACATCCAGCTTAATACGCTCAATGTTCACTACTGGAGCGGGGATGGCGAGGCGATGTCTCAACTGGCGGCCGGGCTTGCGCAGGATGTGGGCAGCATGACCGCAGAACAACGCGCCGAGTATTTCGATCAACTGGTGCTGCGTGACCTCAGAATGTCGCGCTATGATCCGACTGAAGACACGATTGGAACCGCATCGAACTATGTGTCTGCGGCTGAGGAAACCGGCAATCTCGCCATAGTTGCCTCGGCCCTGTTTATCCTTGGGTTCGTCAATCTGCACAGCATCCGCCTGCCTCAGGCACAGGAGGCGATGAGCGCAGGTTTGGAGGCCGCGCGCAAATCCGGTCACCGGAAGATCGAGGTGCGCTGCATGACCTATCTGTCGCTCGTCTACCGGCGCATGCACAACCCATCCGAGGCCACGCGCCTGTCTCATGAAAGCATTGCGCTGGCGCGGGAACTACAGATGCACGAATATATTGCATTGGCGACCGCCAACCTGTCGTGGGAGGCATGGCAGCGCAGCGCAGACAGTACCGCGTGCAAGCTGGCCCGCGACGCGATGGTTCAATTCGAGAAGACCTCGATCGCTTATCCGTTTGAATGGTCCGCGCTGTTGCCTTTGATTGCATCCAGCCAGACGCAGAAAGACCTGTCAGAAGTACCCAACCTGTGCGCCCGCCTTCTGGACAGCAGCCAGCAAAACCTGCCCGAGACGCTGCGCAATGTCGTGGCAGATATCGCCACCCTGACAGGCTCGGATGACATGCCCCTGATCAAACAGCGCATCGCTGCGTTGATCGACGCTGCACGCTATTCTGGGTTCCTCTAACACGGCCCATTGGCCCAAGACTGCCCCAGCCCGAGGGAAAGCTTGCGGCAACGGGTTCGATTTGCTGTAGTGAACGTGCCTGTATTGAGTGGAGGAGACATAATGTCCGAAAGCGATATTGAGAATTTTAGACACGACCTGATTATTGCAAGCGATGATGGCACAGTGCTGCATATCCCGCGTGAGGTCTGGGACAACAAAGCCTATCAGGTTGATCCCGAGAAGTACCAGAACGACAAGGGCTGGGCCTTGGTGCGAGAGCTTCTGGAATGTGGTGTGAACCTTGCCACCATCCCGCCCAAAGACTTCCTGCCGCCTGACAAGTTCGAACCCGAAGGGACCTGCTATCTGGTCAATATCGACGGGCTGAAACAGAGGCACAAATTCACACGCAGCTAGGATCAGCCCCTCTGACAGACATGGGGCAGGAGGGGGAAGACCAGCACCGAGCGCCTGCCCACGCGGTTCCGTCCGTACAGGTTCTGGACCGTGTCTTGCCCCATATGAAACGCCTTGGCGTCACCCGGCTGGCTGAACTGACCGGCCTGGATTGCATCGGCATTCCCGTCTACGCCGCGCATCGCCCGAATGCGCGGTCTCTGGCCGTGACGCAAGGCAAAGGCGCGACCGTCGCGGATGCAAAGGTTTCGGCCTTGATGGAGGCGGTCGAGCTCAGCTGCGCCGAAACTCCGGTTTTGCCCCTGCGTCTGGCATGCGCCGATGACTTGGCGAAGTCGGAAAAAGTGATTGATCTTGAGCGTCTGCCCAGGATCTCAGATCACCCCATTTCGCGCGGCAAACCCGTGCTTTGGGCCGAGGGAAAGGCGCTCTCAGATGATCATTCGGTCTGGGTCCCCTTTGAACTAGTCCACATGGATTACACGCTACCCCTGCAGCCCGGATTGGGGTGTTGTCTGATGTCGTCGACCGGCCTCGCCTCGGGCAGCAGCGTTGATGAGGCTACCTGTCAGGCTCTGGCCGAAACGCTGGAGCGTGATGCGGTGACTTTGTGGAAGCTCAACCCAAGCAACATGGCGTCCTGCCGGGTCGATCTGCACTCCGTCACAGACCCGACTTGCAAAGCGCTTCTTGACAGGTTTGACGCCGCAGGCGTGGCTTGCGCGATCTGGGACGTGACCTCGGACCTTGGAATTCCCGCATTCTTTGCAACAATCATCGACCGTCAGGATGACACGAGACGTGGCTTGCAGGCGGCCTCGGGGGCAGGGTGCCACCCTGCGCGGGGCATCGCCTTGTCTCGTGCCCTGACCGAAGCGGCGCAAAGTCGGCTGACCCTCATCTCAGGCGCGCGGGATGATCGCACGCGCGACTATTATGAAGCACGGCGTAATGCGGAAACGCTCTGGTCGCAGCGCGCCGAGATCGTTGAGGCGGACACGCCACACCGGTTCGATCGAGTGCCGTTTCATCAGGTCCGCTCCCCTCGTGATAGCCTTGACTGCATGCTGGCCGCGCTAGAACGGGCCGGGCTTGAGGTGCCGGTTGCAGTTGATCTTTCGGTTCCCGACCTGCCCGCAACGGTCATGCGGGTCATTGCGCCGGGGCTTGAAGGTACATCCTACGCGCCCGGATACCGCCCCGGAGCGCGCGCGCGGAAGGTGTCATGAGCCAAGGTGACATCGTCCTCTTTGCCGGTCCTTCCCTGCCGCGCCGGTGTGACGTGGAAGACCGGTTGCCGATCCGGCGTCTTGGGCCTGCGGCGCAGGGCGATCTGCTGAAGGCAGCGCTTGCTCGCCCGCGTGCCATCATCCTGCTGGATGGCTATTTCGAGGCCTTGCCTGCCGTCTACCACAAGGAAATCCTGTGGGCCTTGTCCGAAGGCATCCCCGTCTATGGTGCCGCCTCGATCGGTGCTCTGCGCGCGTGTGAGCTTGGCAGTTTTGGCATGGTCGGGGTCGGTGAGATCTTTGACGCGTTCGCCCAATTCCGGCTTGAAGCTGATGATGAGGTCGCCCTGATCCATGCGCCTGAAGAGGTCGGTTTTGCCAACCTTTCCGAGCCACTGGTGAACATCCGCTGGACACTGGATGCCGCTGTCGCCGCGCAGGTTGTTGAGCGGCAGTTGGCGGATGCCCTTGTCGCAGCCGCCCGTCGCAGGTTTTATCCCGATCGCAGCTTTGACAGCCTCTTGGAAGACTGTGCAGCTTTGGACCCGGTCGCCGCAGACCGCCTTGAGGCATGGCTTCCCGAGGGTCGAATTGATCAGAAAAACCGCGATGCACAGGCCTGTTTGAAGCGTGTGGAGAACGACTGGCGGAACGATACGCTTCCCGCCGCGCCAGCGTTCGAGTTCCGGCATACGGATGCGTTCGAAACCCTTCTGACAGGCGTGCTGTCTCATAACCCGCTGAATGATCCTGAGGTCCTTGCGCGATGCATGACCGCCTCCGGTGATCGGTTCGACGCGCTGCGCCTTGCCGCAGAGATCGACGCGCTGGCTCTTGCGCTGGACCAGCACTCCGGGCAACCCGTTCCGGGCGAAGACCTTGTGCTTGCAGTATCAGAGTTTCGGCAGCGGCACGGCCTGCTTGATCAGCAGGCGCTGCAGCACTGGCTGAGTCGAAACGGCGTGGATATCGACGCCCTGTCCCGCAAGTTGGAGGAAAGCGCGCGGATCGCCCGTGCGCGGCAACAGATTGAGCCCCACCTGAACGACCGTATGCGAGACTTGCTCGTCTTTGCACAGGGGTCGTCACAACCTGCGGACAAAGGCTAGCGCTGACGCCGTTTTCGTTCGACCTTACGCTTGATCTTGTCCTTCTTGCGCTTGGTGCTGACCGACTTGCGTCTGGTTGCGCGTCCCTTCGGCCCGCGTCCTCGGGGCAGGGCCTGATCGTCAATGGAGAGTAACTCCAATTCCAAGCCGCCCGTGACCGGTGTCGCCTCGGTCAATCGCACAGTGACACGTTGGCCTATTGCTATGATCAGACCGGTATCCGAGCCCATGAGGGTTCCCGCTTCGCGGTCGAAATGGAAGAACTCACGCCCCAGCGATCGGACAGGCACCAGCCCGTCCGCGCCGGTTTCGTCCATCTTCACGAAGGCCCCGAAGCGCGCGATTCCGCTGATCCGGCCCTTGAACTCATTGCCCACACGTTCGCTGAGATAGGCCGCCAAATAGCGGTCAGTCGTGTCGCGTTCAGCCATCATCGAGCGTCGCTCAGTGTCCGAGATATGGGTCGCGGTTTCGTCAAGCCGGGCGATTTCATCCTCGGTCAGACCGTCATCACCCCAGCCATGGCCCGAGATCAGCGCGCGGTGGACGATCAGGTCAGCATAGCGACGAATGGGCGAGGTGAAATGTGCATAGTTCCGTAATGCCAACCCGAAATGACCGAAGTTTTCGGGATTGTAATAGGCCTGCGCCATCGACCGCAGGGTCGTCAGGTTGATCAGTTCCGCATCCTCGGTACCCGCAGCCGCATTCAGCAGGGCGTTCAGGTGACGGGTTTGCAGAACCTGACCCTTGGCAAGGTTCAGGCCAGCGGCTTGGGCCGTTTCGCGCAAGCTTTCCAGCTTTTCAGGCGCGGGTTCTTCGTGGACGCGGAACAACAGTGGCCGACGTTTCGCAATCAGCGCTTCAGCTGCGGCGACGTTGGCAAGGATCATGAACTCTTCGATCAGCTTATGCGCGTCCAAACGGTCGCGGAAGGCGACGCTGGTGACCTCGCCCGTATCGGACAGAACAATCTTGCGTTCCGGTAGGTCCAGCTCCAGCGGTTGCCGCGCCGCGCGCGCGGTTTTAAGCGCGGTATAGGCGGCGTAGAGCGGCTTCAGAACCGTCTCCAACAACGGTCCCGTGCGGTCATTGGGGGAGCCGTCGATGGCCTCCTGCACCTCAGCATAGTGCAGCGACGCGGCCGAGCGCATCAAACCTCGCACGAAGCGATGGCCGATCTTGTTGCCCTCGGCGTCGATTTGCATCCGCACGGCGATACAGGCCCGCGGGACACCTTCGTGCAGGGAACACAGATCACCTGACAGGCGATCCGGCAGCATCGGCACGACGCGATCCGGGAAATAGCTGGAGTTGCCACGCTTGCGCGCCTCGCGGTCCAGTGCGGTGCCGGGCTGTACATAGGCGGCGACGTCGGCAATTGCGACCCAGATCACATGGCCGCGGGGGTTCTTGGGGTCGTCATCGGCATGAGCATAGCAGGCGTCATCATGGTCGCGCGCATCCGAGGGGTCGATGGTCAGCAGCGGCATGTCCCGCAAGTCTTCGCGACCCTTCAGACCAACGGGTTTGGCCTTGTCAGCTTCGGCGATGACCTTGTCGGGAAAATCGTCGGGGATGCCATGTTGATGGATCGCGATCAGCGACACAGCCTTTGGCGCGGACGGGTCGCCCAAACGTTCGACAATGCGGGCGCGGGGCAGGCCCATGCGAGATTTGGGTCCGGCCTGTTCGGCCTCGACCAGTTCACCGTCTTTGGCCCCATGCACCGCGCCTTCGGGCACTTGCCATTCGGTCTGGCTGGCCTTGTCGATGGGCACGATCCGCCCGCCTTCGGCCCCTTTGCGGAACAGACCTACGATCTTGCGCGGGTTGGTCCCGATGCGGCGGATCAGGCGGGCCTCGTAATTGTGGTCTTCTTCCTGCACCACAGTCAGACGGGCCAGAATCCGGTCGCCTTCGCCCAACGCGGGATCGCTGGCGCGGGTGATCAGGAGGACAATCGGCTCAACCCCTTCCCCATGCCATTCCAATGGCCGCGCGAACAGGTCGCCATCCTCATTGGGGGCCTTCACCTGCAGCACACTGACCGGAGGTAGGCGATCCGGGTCGCGGTAACTGCGCTTGCGCTTTTCCAGATGCCCTTCGGCCTCAAGCTCTTTGAGGATGCGTTTCAGATCAATCCGATCCGCGCCCTTGATGCCAAAGGCCTTTGCGATATCGCGTTTCGAGGTCAGGGTGGGGTTCGCCGAGATCCAATCCAGGACCTCTTGCTTGGTGGGGATGCGAGTCATGGGTTTGGCCTAGCACGGTGGTGAGACGGCGTCATGACTAAAATCGCAGCCCCCTGACCCAGTCAGGCGAAGTAGTCTTTCAGGATGCGGGTATAGATCGCCTTGAGCTGCTTGATCTGAGCTACCTCGACGCATTCGTCCACCTGATGCATAGTCCGCCCGACCAGCCCGAACTCGACCACCGGGCAGTGGTTCTTGACAAACCGCGCGTCGGACGTGCCGCCCGTTGTCGACAGCTCGGGCGTGATGCCAGTCTCGGCTTCGACGGCTTTTGACACCAGATCGGAAAGCGTGCCCGGAGGGGTCAGAAAGCTTTCGCCCGAGATCTTGATCCGTGTCTCAATCTCAACGCCGAAATCCTGCGCCACCTGATCGGCCTGCTGCAGCAACCAATCGCTAAGGGCAGCCCCGGAATGCAGGTCGTTAAAGCGGATATTCACCGCCCCGCTGCATTGCGCCGGGATCACGTTGGTCGCGGCATTGCCAGTGTCGATTGTCACTACGGCCAGCGTAGAGGCATCGAAGTGATCGCTTCCCTGATCCAACTCGTGACTGGCGAGCCGATCCATTAACCGCGCCATCGCCGGCAGAGGGTTCTTCGCCCGATGCGGATAGGCCGAATGCCCCTGCACCCCGGTCACTGTAAACCAAGCGGTCATTGAGCCGCGACGACCGATCTTGATCATCTCGCCCATACGGTTGGGACAGGTTGGCTCGCCCACCAGACAGACCGACATCCGCTCGTGCGATTGATCCATATAGTCCAGCAGGGCCGTCGTGCCGTCCAGCGCGTCGCCTTCCTCATCCCCGGTAATGGTCAGGATGATGGCCCCATCGGGTGGGGTATCGCGGACGAAATCAATAGCTGCGGCTGCAAAGGCCGCGACCCCGGATTTCATGTCGTTTGTGCCGCGTCCGAACATGACGCCGTCATGCACCTCGGCTCCGAATGGTGGCTTGGTCCATGCGGCCTCATCGCCTACCGGAACAACATCGGTATGGCCATTGAAGCCAAAACTGCGCGGATGCCCTTTGCCCCCCCAACGAGCGAACAGGTTGCTGATGCCGCCACGATCCACCCGCGTGCAGTCAAACCCCGCATCTGACAGCAGATTTTCCAACAAGACCAAAGCCCCCCCTTCAACGGGTGTGACCGATGGGCAACGGATCAAATCCGCTGTCAATTGAACTGCGTCCGTCATTTCGGGCCTCGGGGTTGGGTTTTCGTTCAGGTTACCGCACAGATTCAACGAATTGGCCGGATTGCCAACCCCAATCCGCCAGATTCCCCCGGTAATTCCCACAATGTGTCGAGTTGAGACGCCAATAAAACATGGTGCTTTACCCTGCGGTGACCTTGCTGTTTTGACCTCAATCGCGCTACAGGGCGGCGAAACAGGTAATTTGACCATGAAACGCGCCTTTTACGCATTGATCAGCCTGACTTTCGCCGTTCTCGCACAGCAAAGCCTGGCCCAAACCTTGAACGTCACCACGGTGACCCGCCCACCGTTTTCCTATGTCGAGGACGGTGCCGAGGCTGGTTTTTCCATGGATCTGCTAGCAGCGCTCGCCGAGTCGCTGGAGTGGGAGTATTCCGTCACCCGGGTCGAGGCCTTCGGTGACATGCTGGGGGCTGTGCAGGATGGAACGGCGGATCTGGCGATCGCAAATATCTCGATCACCGCGCTGCGCGAGACGCAGATGGATTTCAGCCAGCCGATCTTCGAGGCCGGGTTGCAGATCATGGTGCCCTCGGATTCGGCACGCAAGCCGTCGCTGCTGCAGGCGCTGCTGTCGGCTGAGCTGTTCTTTGCCATCGGCTTGGCCTTTGCCATCCTTCTTGGGGGCGGCATGCTGATGTGGGGGTTCGAACGTCGCGCGCAGCCCTATTTCGATCGGAAATTGAACGAGGCTTGGTTTCCATCCTTCTGGTGGGCACTGAATCTGGTCGTCAACGGCGGCTTTGAAGAGAGGATGCCCCGCACGCCCTTTGGCCGGATTTTGGGCGTCATACTGGTGGTGTCGTCCCTGTTCATCGTCTCGGTCTTCACCGCCCGTATCACCAGTGTCATGACTGTGGATGCGATCACCGGAAATGTGAACTCGGTCAATGACCTTTACGGCAAGAATGTCGGCACGATCGAGGGATCGACGGCGGCCAGTTTCCTCAACCGGCGCGAGATCGAATACGTCGCCTACCCCGGGCTTGATGAAATGTTGGAGGCTTTCAAGGCCGAAGACTTGAATGCCGTCGTATTCGACGCCCCGGTCCTGTCCTATTTCGCCGCCCATGAGGGTCGCCGTATCGCCACGATGACCGGAGGGATCTTCCTGCGCGAAAACTACGGCATAGCCTTCCCGACGGGATCACCCTTGGTGGAAGAGGTCAATCAGGCGCTGCTGGCTTTGCGCGAAGACGGTACCTATGACGAGATTTACCGTAAATGGTTCGGGTCGCGAAACTAAGGGGCAGGCCTCTGGTTTCACAGGGACAGCCAACTGAGCGGACCAGCTGAAACGCTTCAATTATCGCCTATGGACATCAGTGGTGCGGGTGGAGGGACTTGAACCCCCACGCCTTGCGGCGCCAGAACCTAAATCTGGTGCGTCTACCAATTTCGCCACACCCGCAACCGGACGCTTACGCGTCGAACTGGAGCGCTGGATAGCAAAGCTTTTCCTCCAGCGCGAGGGGTAAAATCCACCCAATGGCAAGTTTTTGCACTTGAACAAAACGCCATTGCGATTCGCTGGTATTTGCCAAGCGCTGCGGTATAGTCCGCCAACGTTGCCAATTTGCAGACTATGCGGTTTGTCGCGAGATAGATGTTTTTGAAGGACAACCCCGTACACGTAGGGGTTGAGGCATTCTTATGAATCGCGCGCCTTAATGGCGCCACATTTGAAACGCCAAAATATCTTATTCGCGTCAAAATAACACCGCCTTGAACGGGCTTCTTGGTCGCGTAGGAGTTAATGAGTCTTTTCTGCCACTTAGGCGCCCTTACGAGTTTTTTTGCTCAACTCCAGTCTCGAGGTTCTTTGCTGTGACCGATCCGAACAACTCCGCTGCCCACGAGCAGGATGCCGTCATCTTTGCACGTGAGAGTTTTCTGGGTGAACTCAAAACCCTGAACCGTGACTACCCCAATACCGGCTTTGGAATTTCACTGCGCACCCATTCGGGTCAGCACTATCTGCTGGCAAACGCGCGGATGCCGCTGCCCGCCAGCAAATCTGATGGCTTTCCGACCGGGCGTCGCGTTGCCTGCCTTGAAAACGGCGACCGCTTCAGCTCGATCGAGGTTCTGGCAGATTCCGAAGGCTACGAAACCATTACACCACGGGCCGAGGCCGAGATTCTGGGCAACGCCCTGAACCTTATTGCCCGTATCGACACCCTGACCGGGATCCCGGCTCAAGGCGCGGATCACGCGCACCGGATCGCGGCAACAGGAACCGGAGGCTAAACATGGCGCGCAATGACCACCTTTTGTCTGTGGGCAACGAAGCTCTGATGCCGATGACGTCGGCGATGACGTCGTTGACATCGCAGATCGACCAACTGACAGAGGTGGCGGATGCGCGCTCCTCGGCGCGTCTGGCGACGCTCAAAACGCGGATGGAGAACTTCACCGCCAGCGTGACGATGGTGGGGCAGGTCAAGGCCGGCAAGTCCTCGATCGTGAATATTCTGGCGGGCCGTCCTGCGCTGCTGCCTTCTGACGTCAACCCGTGGACCTCGGTGGTCACGACGCTGAACATCAATACGCGTCCGCCGGGCGACACCAAGTCCAAGTTCACTTTCTTCGAGCAGGAAGAATGGGACAACCTGATGGTGGGTGGTGGTCGTCTGGGCGAGCTGGCCAACCGCGCCGGTGCAGATGACGAAATGGACGATATCCGCCGCCAGATCGGTGAGATGAAGGCCAAATCAGAAGAACGTCTTGGCAAGCATTTCGACCTGATTCTGGGTCAAAGTCACCAGTACGACTATTTCGACGAAGAGCTGATCCAGCGCTACGTCTGTCTGGGCGATGAGGAAGATCCGGATATCGACCCCAAGACCGGACGGTTCGCCGATGTGACGAAGTCGGCCGAGCTCTACATGGACATCCCGCAATACCCGATTGCGCTGAAGCTCTGCGATACACCCGGTGTGAACGATACCTTCATGGTGCGCGAGCAGATCACGCTGCGCAGCCTGCGCGGGTCCGAGGTTTGTGTTGTCGTGCTGGCTGCAAGTCAGGCGCTGACCACAATGGATATGGCGCTGATGCGGATCATCGCTCAGTTCGAAAACCGTCAGATCGTCCTGTTCGTGAACCGAATTGACGAGCTGGCTGATCCGGTGAACCAGGTGCCCGAGATCCGCGACCGGATTCTGGACACACTGAAACAGAACAATATCGACGCCAACACGAGTGTTGTCTTCGGCAGCGCCCTCTGGGCCGAGGCGGCCTTGACCGGCAACCCGGATATTCTGACCGAGGAATCGCGCGAAACCCTGAACACCTTCTACCTTGCCGCAGGGTTCGGGGATCAGGCACCGTCGCTCGACAAGATTTGGGCGCTTTCGGGCTTGCCTGACTTGCTATTGGCAATGAACGAACGTATCGCCGAAGGGGCAGGGGCCAGGTTACTGGACCGCGTGCGCCACCGGGCGCGCAACATTGCCAGCCAGATTCGCGCCACCGCAGTTGCAAAGACTTTGTCCGGGGGTGAGGGTGTCGTCCGCGATCTTGACGGCGCGTCGCCTGAAGATGCGATTGCCGCTGTTTCCGCCGAGTATGACAAAAAGGCCGCCGACCTGACCGCCAAGCTGCGCGACAAGGTGCTGGAGCGTTTGAACTCGGCCGAAACGAGCTTTGTCAAAAGGGCCACGGACTCTCTGATTTCGCATCTGGAACAGAATGGTGAACAGGGTACGTGGCAGTATGACCCTGCAGGTCTGCGGACGCTGCAAAAAGCGGCGTATTTTAGTTTTGCCCGTTCGATGCGCAAAGAAGCCGGCGCGCTTTATTCGGCTGCGGCGGCGGATGTCGAGGCGCTCTATCATAAACTGCTTGGCAATCATCTGGGTGAATTCAACATCGAAGCCCCGATTGTGCCCCGTGTACCGCCCCCGCTGGGGATCGGTCGCACCATCGCGCTGGACCTGCAAAGCACATGGTGGCGGCGCTGGTGGCAGCGGCGTAAAGGTTTTGAAGCTTATGCATCTGACTATACCCGCCTGATCGCGTCCGAGGCGAACTCGATCACCAAAGATATCGAGGAAAATCAGGTTGCCGCCGTACTTGAAAACGTGCGGGCCGTCCTGACCGATTTCCTGCGTGAGCAAAAGGAAACCCTGCTGAATATCTCAGCAACGGCCGAGAAGGATGCAGGGCAGAATCCGGCGCTGATGGCGGGTCTGCAATTGCAGAAATCCCGTGATGAGATTCTGGGTAGCATCCTCAAAGATCTAAGCAACGAAGCGGCGTAAGTAGAAAAATGGCAAAAGACATCCAAAACCGTTTCATCACCCCCAAGGCATGGGAGCGTATCGAGCAGTGGTCGCGCCGTAAGCCGGTTTTCGCCCTTATGGGCGAGTTCAGCGCCGGTAAATCGACGCTTATGAATTTTCTGCTGCGCAAGCAGGCCTTGCCGACGCAAGTCACAGCAACCCAGCTGCCGCCGGTTTGGTTCAGCTATGGCAACCGCTCAGCTTACGTCAAACGCCATGATGGCAGCACCGAAGATATCTCGCTGGATCAGCTTGAGAGTGTGGGTGTCAATGACGCGCAGTTCATCCGAATTTTCCTTGAGGCTGATATTCTTGAGGCGGTGGATCTGATCGACACGCCTGGTATCTCGGACCCCAAAATCTCGACCGATGTTTGGCAGCGCGCTGTCGGGCAGGCTAATGGCGTTCTGTGGTGTACACATGCGACACAGGCCTGGCGGGAAACTGAACGTGCGACATGGGTCTCTCTGCCCGAACGGTTGCAGCACAATTCGATCCTGCTGATTACGCGCGCCGACGCGCTGGGCCAGAAGGACCGCCAAAAAGTTCTGCGGCGGGTCAACCGCGAGGCCGGGCATCTGTTTAACCGTTCGATCCTGTTTTCCGCCCGCGACGCGATTACCGCGCGTGACAAGACCGGCGACCCCGAGATGTGGGCGCGCAGCGGTGGCGGCAAGATGATCGACTGCTTCCTTGGGATCACCGAGCAGATCATGGACACCCGCGCCGGCCATCTGTCGCGGTACCAAATTGACAAGAGCCAGTCTGACGGCCCGCTGGTGCGCCCGACCCGGCCCAAGCGCAAGGATGAGACCGCTGAGGTCGCGCCGCTGCAGCTGGTGGATCCGGTTCCTTCGGAGACCCCGGAGGTGGCAGATCAGGACAGTGGCGTGGTCACCAATTTCCCAGTGCGCCCGTCCCGCGTCGAACGCCGCTCGGACGAGGTAGAGCGGGAGCGGATCAATGCGGACGAGGCCGAGCGCCTGCGCGCCGAAATGGTCCCGACGCCGGACCCTCAACCCGCCGAGACGGAAGAGGACCAGCTGCGCGCCCAGTTCAGAGAAGAGCCCAAAAACCCGCTGGACCTGTCCTCTTTCGCTGACACCGAGGCGGATCTGGACGTGTTCGAATTCTCAGGCGCAGAAGACGAAGATGAGAATGTCTTTGCCGAAGAGGAGGATACGCCTAGCTCGGCCAATGACGTGGTTGAGGCAGCGCCGGAGGCTGAGGAATCCGAAGACCTTCTGGTTTCGCTCAACAAGACCTTGTCCAACACACCCGAGGCTGCGCCGACAGAGATCGCCGAAGACCAGTCTGATGCGCCCGGGATCGAGGTTTCGGTCTCGTCGATCACGGCTTTGATGGCGGAACAGTCGGGCAGCGATGACGACGACTTTGAACCGGAGCCCGAAACTAACGGTCTGGTCGAAGTGCGTCTGATGCCGCAGCCCGAACCGGAAGAGGTTGAGGAAGATGCAAACGAGGGGCTGCTGGACATCCCCGCAGGCGAGCTTCCCAGCGCAGCCGCAATGTGGCGAGAGCTTGCCGCCGCTGGGGATCTGCCAACCGATGCCGAGGGGCTTACACGCGCGTTCTTGGCCTTCCTGGCCGAGTTCGACCAGATTGCCCACGAACACATCGAAACTCAGGCCAAAGAGGCGATCAGGTCCATTCCCAAAGCCGGGGAACACAGAGGGGCAGAATGGCATGTTCTATAGCCGACGCCGACAAGACACGAAGAAGGTCAGGGTTTAGATGTCTATTCAAGTTGCTCTGACCGCGGCGATGGAGACCATACCCGACTGCGTCGCAGCCGGGTATGTCGACATGGAGACGGGGATGTTGTTGGGCACCAGCGTCAAGGACCCTGATGCCTCAGACGTGCTGGACACGCTGGCTTTGGCCGCGGCAAACCTGTTTCAAGGGCGCGGGGTGGTGGCTTTTGAAACCATGCTGCGCGAGGCAGGCGGGGACGCTTCTGAAACACCGGGATTTGGGGAAATCGCGGTGTTTTCCGGCGACAGGTTGATCATTTTCCAGCGGACCCGGGAATATCCCGAACATGTGGTCTGCTACATCTGCAGCAACAGCGCGAATGTAGGGTTGGCGCTTACCAAATCACATCTCAGCTTAGGGCCGGTTGCGGCCGCAGTCTGAACGGGACCAGAGGGGGTCACGGTATGATGGATACGAACATACTCGACATGCTCGACAATATCGGGCGGTCCTCGGTTGCACGTTTGTCGCGCTCTGTCGCGGTCGAGGGCGAGACCTCGGTTGCGCGCCGAGCGGGTGTTCTGCGCGCAATTCGCGGTACCGTTCTGCCGCGCCGGTTGGAGTTCACCGCGGCCAACGGCGACGTGCTGGCGATCGAGGTTAGCAATGCTCGCGTGACCGATGTGTTCCGCGTGCGGTCGGGTATGGTGCCGGATTTTGAAACCGAACCACGCGAAGGGCTGATCGGCAAACTTGCGCAGCTGGTGTCGGACATCGCCGACGCGCCCGCGCCGCTGGAATTTGTCTCGCTAAAACCCGACGCCGAGCTTGAGGCCGATGACGTCGGTGTCACGCTTGGCGAAATCGAAACGGCCTGCGCCCGGATTGAACTCCCGGCGGAGCCGATTGTTTCGGTGGTACCGGATATTGAAGAGCCTGCGCTTCAGACAACGGATGCCACCTCTGCCGCGCGGGGGTTCTTTGACAGTGCCGAGCGTTTCGCGCAGGCGCGTGGCCTGATCGACGGAGGTGATCCTCAGTTCGAAGGAGACGCCGCACTGCGCCCGGATGCCGGTCTTCTGGCGCGTTTCATGGCGGATCTGACCGGATGGAACGATGATAACCAGTCCGAGCTGCAGCAACCTCAACTGATTGTCATGCGTCCTTCGGGGGGCAAGGGGGCCGCCGTGGCGGTGGTGCAGGATCAAGGTCAGACCGCTATTGCCGTCCATGACGCGCGCAAGCTGGGTGCCGTTGTTGGCCTGTGGACCAAACTTTCCGGGGGTGACTCATGAGCGCCTCCCGATCCTTCAAATTTTCCATCAATTCAAACCAGTGTTTCTTGTTGCCAGGGTAAAAAGTTATGAGTGAAACCAGTCGCCGCGAGCTTATTCGCGTTGCCGAAGACATGAACGAGACGAGTAACGACGAAACCCGTCAGTTCATCTCGCGCATTGTCGGAGACCTTTCGGGGTTGAAACCGTCGATCGCCTTTGTCGGGCAGATCAAGGCGGGAAAATCGCGTTTGATCAACGGCTTCACGGGGCAGGCCGAATACCTGCCCTCGGATGTGAACCCGTGGACGACGGTGATCACCGATATGCATTTCGGCCATCCTTCGGGCCGGACCGACGGGGCAGAGTTCCACTTCTTCGACAACCACCAGTGGCAGGCTCTGATCGCCGAGGGTGAAGAGCTGCGCAACATGTTCCCTGATGAAGAGGACAGCTATAAGCGCGAGATGATCGAAGAGCAGGTCGAGGCGATGAAAACCCGCGCCCGTCTGCGTCTTGGCGACAGTTACGAACAATTGTTGGGTCAGCACCACGATCTGGAAGACCTGAACTCGGACGATCTGGCCCGCTATGTCTGCGCGGGCGATGATCCGAGCGATAGCGAAACCCACGATCCCGGCTCGGATCGGGGGCTCTACAGCGATATCACCCGTAAGGCCGAGGTCTATTTTGACATCGGCCATTTCCCGTTTCCACTGACCGTTACCGACACGCCGGGCGTCAACGACCCGCTGCTGATCCGCGAGGAAATCTCGCGCCAGTACCTAAAGGAATCCGATTTCTTTGTGGTGGTTCTGTCTGCGCATCAGGCCTTGTCGCGGGCTGACCTGAAGCTGTTCCGCCTGATGCAGGCGCTGGAACTGGGTCAGATCGTCGTCTTCATCAACCGCGTGGATGAGCTGGGCGGCGGGGCCGAGGATGCAGGCAAGGTTCGCAGTGATGTTCTGGATGGTCTGGAGCAGGCGCTGGGGAATTCGGACATTGACGTGCTGATGGGCAGTGCCCAATGGGCGCATTATGCGCTGACCGGGGATGAGACCGGCGTCAATCACGATGACGTTCTGGCCTGGCTGCGTGCCCACCCCGAGCAGATGAAACAGTATCTGGACGGTGTGGAAGAGATCAAGCAAGGTCCCGGCCCAATCAGCCGCGAAGGCGTGCTGCGCTTTGCCGCCATGATCGCCTCGGGCCTGCCGGATCTGCGGCGGCATGTGACGCAGGCCTTGGCCGACGGCCCTCGCAGCGAACAGCTACGGATGGCGTGGCAACATCTGAACAGTTTCGCGCAAGGCGAATTGGAACGGTCGCAGGCCGAGCTGCGCGCGCTGGAGTCCGAGGATGGCTCGGCCACAGTCGATCTGGACGAAAACAACAAGACGCTTGGTGAACTCAGGGCGCTTGTCGCCGACAAAACCGAGGTGATGACGCGCGATATGGATGACGTGCTGGCCAATCTGCGTGGCGTCATGGATGACACGGTGGCCGAGGCGGTCTCGGCCGTGGTGCGTGGCCCGGATGGCAATTCGCCTCTGTTGGCCAAAGGCGCTGAGACCGAGCTGAACTTTACCCCTCTACGCGACCGGATGCGCGAGTTGATCCAGGGGGCCACGCAGGTCGTCCGCCAGCGCATGCTGAGCGAGCTTTACGCGATCGACATGCAGGCCAACGCGGCCCTGCGCGCCTTGCCCGGATGGCAGGACCCGGTCGACAACCGCATGAACACCAGCGCGGTGCGGTGGTTCCGTCCGGACACCACAGCTCTTACTCGCGGTATTACGGTGGAGTTGCGGGTGAACTGGCTGTCGCGCCTGATTTCGCGCAAAAGCGTCGTCACGCGCGCAGAGCGGATGATCGTGCAGGAATTCGAACTGATCGGGGATGATCTGATCGACACGGCTCGCGAAAACATGATGGAGCGGCTGAAAACGGTTCTGGACCACTATGTGGCGCTGTTGGGCGGCTATCTTGAACACCGGACCGGATCGGGTGAAACTAATGCTCAGGCCGAAGCGCAGGATGCGTTCGATCGGGCCCGTCGCATCGCCGATGAACTGGAAACGGTGTTCGGCCCGGTGCGCGCGGATGAAGGACAAGCAAAGGCAGCGGAATGATCGAATTTCCCGGAACCGAACAGGACGTCAGACAGCTTGAGCGCTTTCTGAACGCAACCGAATCCCTGCCAAAGGATTCGGCGCTGGAGGATATGCGCGCGAAGGCTTTGGCCCATGCCGAGCGTCTGTCCAATGCGGTCAATATCGGTTTTGCCGGGGAATTCGGGGCGGGCAAATCCAGCCTCGCCAATATGCTGGCCGGGGCGGACATCCTGCCTACCGGCCCACAGCATCTGAAGCTGCCGCTCGTGATCGTCGCCTACGCGGACGCACCGGAAACCACCGTCGGCTGGTGGGACAAGGAGCCCAAGACTTACTCGGGGATTGTGCTTGAGAAAGCGGCTGAGGATAAGCCGGACTTCATCTCCGTCGGGTTGAACACGCCCGCGCTGCGCGAGATATCCCTGTTCGATCTGCCCGGCTCGGGCGCGTTGGATGAGACTTACAAGCCAACGCTCGACCTGCTGCGTTTTGTGGACTGCGCCATCTGGTGTACCAACGGCACAAACGCCTGGCGCGAGACCGAACGTCATCTCTGGACACAGGTCCCGCAGGAATTGCGCGACAACAGTCTGCTGGCCGTTACCCATACCGATTTGCCTCACGTCCGTGATGCACTGGACCGTGTGCTTGCCCGGTTGAACAAGGAAAAAACAGGCCTTTTCAACGCCGTGGTTCCAATCGGTACACCTGTCGCCGTGAAAGCTATGGCGCAAGAGCCTGAACCAGATTTTGATCTGTGGGAAAACTGCGGCGGTCAGAATCTAGCCGAGAAGGTGCTCGAGGCGGCTTCCGCTCGTCGGATGCATGACCTGAACGCAGCCCGAAAAGACATCGCCGAGCTGTTCCAGCCATTTCTGGAAACTCTCGCTGGCCCCGAGTCAGAGCCGGAGACCGAGAGCCCTTCGGTTCAAGCTGCGCTCGGATCGGCCCTGCCACCGTTGAACAACCCGATCCTCGAAGACTGGCTGGCCGCGATTGCCAGCATCTATGAGGACCTGCGTGAATCCTCGGATATCGAACCGGCCGCGTTTCTGCAGAGCTGTCAGGAAATCGTCGAGGACTTTGCCGAACGTCTGGAACAGGGCGGTGAAATCGACCCCGATGCGGACTGGATTCCCGGTGAATTCGAAAAGGCCACCGACCTTCTGCTGCTGCTGCAATTCGAAAGCGGCGACGCGCCTTTGCGCGATGCCATCAGCATTCTGGCGCAGCTGAGCGACAACCTCGCCTGGGCTGGTAGCACTGTGGCGACCGAACAGTCCAAGACCGGAACCTGACGCTCTCCACCTGGAATTGAGCTGCACTGCGGCGATTCGAAGCCTGTCCAAAACGATTCCCTATTGTTTCGAATTCGTAGACCAACCGCGTGTTTTGGACGGTTCAGTTTTCGAATCATATATGTGAATTTACCACATATATGATTGCAATATGGGATCAACACTATATGTTGATTTAGGGGAAATACGATCCATAGTGAAGCCATGAGGCGGCCCCAATAAAGTCAAATTTGAAACGTCTAACCGGACTTAAGTGTCCTGCGGTTGTTTTTGGTTATGAGTTCGCGGGCTGATCGCCCAGTTTTCTGTACCGCGATTTGAGAAATACGGGCGGATAGAAATGAGCCATAACCAGGCTGTCGGTGCATCGCACGACGAACCAAAAATTGAAGGTCTGCAACCCGGAGCCAAGCTCCTGCGGGGGCAGTATGAAATCCTGAGCTATCTCAGCAATGGCGGCTTCGGAATCACCTATCTGGCCCGTGACAGCCTGGAGCGGGATGTGGTGATCAAAGAGTGTTTCCCCGGCGCGCTCTGCCGTCGCGATGGTGACTTGGTTGAAGCCGCTGATCCGTCCTACTCTGAAGATCTGCGCGCGATTGTGGACCTCTTCATTCAGGAAGCACGCAACCACGCGCGGCTGGTGCATCCCAACATCGTCGACGTTCATCAGGTGTTTGAGGACAACAACACCGCCTATATCGCTATGGACCTGATCCGCGGATGCGACCTGCTGGACTACATGGACAAGCCCGATAACGAAAGCGGCCCTGACTTCATCGTGCAGGTGACAGAAAAGATGCTGTCGGCGGTCTCGTTCATCCACCAGAGCGGCATGCTGCACCGGGACATTTCCCCTGACAACATCCTGATCGACGAGAATGGCGATCCGGTTCTGATCGACTTTGGTGCGGCACGCGAGCAGGCGGCGAACAAGTCGGCGGCGCTGTTGACGCTGCGGGTGATCAAGGATGGCTACTCGCCCCATGAATTCTATGTGCGCGGAGCTGAGCAAGGCCCCAGCAGTGACCTCTATGTGCTGGCGGCAACGCTGTATCACGCGATCAGCGGAGAGCGTCCGATTGACGGTCAAAGCCGCCTGAACGCGTTCAATAACGGTCAGGAAGATCCGTATACCCCGCTGACCGGTCGGTTCGAAGGCTATCCCGAGGGATTCCTGGAAGCGATCGACAAGGCGATGGAAGTTCACGCCACCGACCGTCTGCAATCGGCGCTGGACTGGCTGCGCATGTTCCGCGGCCCGGGAGTGATGTTCGATACATTCGCCTATCGTCCGGTCTCGGTCATCGTTGGTATGGACCGTGAAGACAAAGAGGCCGAGAAAGCTAGGATCAAGGCAGAAAGCGAAAATGCCGAGGCGGTTGTGACCGCTTTGTTGGCGGGCAATTCCGATATTGTCATGGGCAATGAGGACAAGGCCGAAGAGGATCTGTCCAAGCTCTCGCCCCGCGAGGAACCGGCGGTTGCCGTTGATACGGTTGTCAAAAGCGGATCGAGCGGCAATGGCAAGCTGTTGGCAGGCGTGGCTGTTGTGGCCATCGCATTGGCCGCAGGTGGGTATGTGATGATGTCCGGTGAAGCGGACAAGGTTGAGACCGCGGCGGCGGCCCCTGCGACGGAAGCGGCGGAACCCGCCACCGCAGCGGTGGCAACCGAAACAGCGGCCGTCGAACCGGCCCAAACGGAAGAGCCTTCACAGGAACTGGAACAAGTCAGCGCTGCAGTGCAGCCTGTCGAGCAGGAGCCGGTTGAAACTGCGGAGACGGTTGCCACAGAAGCAGCCCCCGCAGAAACGGTGATCGAAGAAGCAACGCCCGAAGAAACCGCTTCTGCGCTCGAAGAAACCGCAGCCGCGCCCGAAGAAACCGCGCCTGAGGCTGAGGCCCCGGCAGCTCCGGTCAATCTGGCAGAGGCTCAGGTTGCGTTCTCGCATTGGGATGTTGAGGTTCCGTTTGACACGTCCCGCCGTCGCGCCTCGACCGGCAATATGTTCTCGATCACGGGCGTGGATGCCAATCAGGACATGTCGGTGATCGGCGACTGGGTTCAGCGCGGGGCCACCATCTTTACTTTGAACGGCAAGCCGGTACGCGATGATGCCTCGTTTGCGGCACAGGTGCTTGAGAACCTGCAGGTGGATCCCGACGGGTATCTGCGCGTGGCTGCGCGCTACCGTCCTCTGGGTGAGACACGAGCGCAGAACGGATTGCTGGCGCTGCCTGCATTCCGCACGATCGGGTTGGAAAACGGCTACGGCTTTAGCGTCAACGGCAATGGGGCCGGTGGCTGGCAGACAGTGGTGACTGACGTGCCCGAAGGCGCGTCGGGCAGCTTGCAAACTGGGGATGTTCTGGTCAGCGAGGCCGAAACGGGTCTTGCGTTCGAAGGACCGGAAAGCCTCGATGCGGTGTTGGCGGAACTGGTGTCGGGCGAACAGCCTCAGGCGCGGTTTGCGGTATTGCGCAACGGTGCAGATGCCAACGCAACCATGCCTCTTGCGCAGGAGTGATCAGACCGGTTCGAACGTAATCTGCCAGCGTGTGTTTGCTGAGGGTGGCCCCCGAAAGACAGCCACCCTGACGGGATCCGGCCCGACGCAGAAAGGTAAAAAGTTTCCTGGTTTCAAGATTAAAGACTGCAGCGCGGACAGACGCGGTGCGGGTAGCGAAACGGCACAGAATTGCGTGCCAACAAGTTGAAGGTGTCGACACCATGTTCAAATACAAAAGCCCTCTCAGCCGGCTTCTAGAAGGTGCCGGCAAAGCCAAAGAAGAAGAAACGACCGAGGCAGCAACCCCGGCTGAGGAAAAGCCCGAACCGATTGCGGATTTCAACGCGCTGCGCGCGGCGCTGGGCGGTGGCAATCTGGCCTCTGAGGCGTATGAAGAGAATTATGACGAAGAGGATGAGCTGACCGCCGAAGGTGAGATGCCCGAGTTTTCAGATGCCGAAGACGTGGCCGAGGACATCGAGGAAGAGACTTCGATCTTCGCAGAAGAGGCTCCGGTGACCGAAGAGGTGGCCGAGGAAGTGGCGTTTGATGAGGCGGATGCCGATGAGCAGATCGTAACCTTGCATCTGTCCGAAGACGAGCGGGTCGAAGTGCCGGTTCAGGATGACGTCGACGTGGCTGAGCCCGAAGTGATCGAACCGGTCGCGGTCGAGCCTACTCCGGAAGCAACCTCGGCTCCGGTCGAGCCTGAGATCGAAGTTCAGGAACCGGTGGCGGAAGCCGCCGAACCGCAGCCTGAACCGCAGCCCGAACCCGAGGTGCAGGCCACAGCGGTTGAGCCGACACCGACACCAGCGCCGACTCCGGCCCCAGCCCCAGCCGAGGACCGCCGTTCGCGTGTTAAGACCACTTTCCTGGGTTTCGAACGCGCAGATACCCACGTTCAGGACCTGATCGAAACCGCCGAGCCGGTGGCTAAGACCGAAGCCGCGCAAGAGACCTTCCCGGTGGGTTGGCTGGTTGTCACCCAAGGCCCCGGCCGTGGGTCGAGCATCACCCTCACGGAAGGTCTGATGCAGATCGGTCGCAATGATGATCAGGCCATCCAGCTGGATTTCGGCGACACCGGCATCTCGCGCAGCAACCATGCCGTGATTGCCTATGACCCTGAAGATCGCAAATGCTATCTGGGTCATGGCGGCAAGGCCAATCTGGTGCGCCTGAATGGCAAGCCGGTCCTCAGCACCGTGGCGCTGTCCAATGGCGACCTGATCCGCATCAGCGAAACCTCGATCCGTTTCATGGCCTTCTGTGACGAAGGTTTTGATTGGCGGGATTCCTGATAGATGCTCGCGACTCCGGCATATGACGTTGCGCTGATCCTGAGTCAGGGTCAGCGGGACACGCAGGAGGATGCTATCGCTGCGCGTATGTTCGACGCGGCGGATGCAGGCTATGTGGTGATTGCCGACGGTATGGGCGGGCATGAGGCCGGTGAGGTCGCCTCAAGCCTCGTGGTTGCCGCCTGGCGCGAGGCGTTGGACGCCGAGCTGGAAAGCGACACTCTGTCGGAACGCGCGGCGATAGATGCGCTGCCTTTGGCGGCCATGCAGGCCAACGCGCTGATTTCGAACCGCAATGAAGAACAGGGCGATGGCTGCAACATGGGGTCCACCTTGCTGGGCACCTTGCTGTTGGGGCAGCGTTTGTTCTGGATTTCGATTGGCGACAGCCCGCTCTACCTGTTTCGGGACGGCGGGCTGATGCAGATCAATGAAGACCATTCAATGGCGCCGATGATCGACGCGCAGGTCGCCGACGGCACGCTGACCGAAGCGCAGGCGCGGTCTCATCCGGACCGCAATCAGCTGACCTCGGTCATCATGGGCGGTGCGATTCCCAAAGTGGATTGCCCAGAAGATCCGCTGGCAATGACGGCTGCAGATATCCTCATCCTCGGCAGTGATGGCCTGCAGACCCTGACGGATGACGAGCTTCAGGCGGTCGTAGGCAGCCACGCGCAGGCATTGGCGCAAGAAATCGCAGAGGCACTGCAGCAGGCGGTGCTGGCGAAGAACAACCCTGATCAAGACAACCTCTCAATCGCAGTCGTGAAACTTGCGAAACAATAATAAGGCAAAGCAACGGGACCCATGAAAAACACATTGATCATATCGAGCCTGGCCCTGGCGGCGGCGACAGGTGCAGCATCCGCGCAAGAGGCGTGCTCGAACTACGAGATTCAGCGCGGCGACAGTCTGCGAGAGCTGGCGATTCAGGTCTATGCGACGGAAGATTTCCGCATCATTTTTGACGCCAACCGCGATGTGATTGGATCCAATCCGAACATCATTCGGGTCGGTGACGTGCTGGCAATGCCTTGCCTTGAAGATATCGGTCGTACTCCGGTTCTGGCTGATACCGAGGCCGAGCGTCTGGCCGCCGAAATGGCTGCCGAACTGGTCAAAGCTGCCGAAGAGCGTGCGGAACAGGCAATCGCTGAGGCCGAAGCCCGTGTGGCCGCCGCCGAAGCCGAGGCCAAGCAGGTGAGTGAACAGGCCGTGGTTGAAGCCAAGGCCGCCGCGCGTGAAGAAATCGAGGCCGCACGCGCCGAAGGCGCCGCCCTGATCCGCGACGCCGGTGCAGGCGAACGCCCCGAGGTGCGTGACCGTCAGGTGCTATTGATCACCGGCGGCGACTATCAGCCATTCACGGACGAAGCTCTGCCACATCGGGGCCTCTATACGCATCTGGTGGAAACCGCGATGCTGCGCGCCGCGCCCGAGCAGGCCTACAAGATTCAGTTCGTCAACGACTGGAACTCGCATCTGGATCTGTTGATGCCGACGCTTGCGTTTGACGGAACTTTCCCCTGGTCGCGTCCGAATTGCGAAGAACCTGCGGCGCTCTCTGAAAACGACCGCAACCGCTGTGAGACCTACAACTTCTCGAACCCGTTCTACGAAGTGGTCGACACGTTCTTCGCCCGCGAAGGCACAAGCTATGTCGAAGCGCTCAGTTACGCTGATTTCGCCGGCACCACGATCTGCCGCCCTGAAGGTTGGTCGCTGTCACACATGGATGCGGTCAGCCTGTACGAGCCGATCATCACCTTGCTGCGCCCGGAATCGCCGGACGAGTGCTTTGAAGCAGTGATGACGGGCGAGGCCGACATTGTCGCAATCGAAGCGCACCTCGCCGACGGAGCCATCGGTCGCCTTGGTTACGAGCACCGCATTGTCGAGAACCCGAATTTGGCGGCGATCAAGTCGCTGAATGTCATGACGCATAAGGACAACCCGGACGGAGAAGCGATTCTGGAAACGCTCAACAAGGGTCTGGCGATCATGCAGCAATCCGGCGAATGGCGAGACATCGTCTCATCCGCTCTTCGCTATCAAATGGAAAACGGCTGAAAAAACTGAAAAGCCATCTCAAATTTTATCTGGAGAAAACACCGAATGCCCAACTTCACGCTCCAAAATGTTGCGTTGACAACCGCTGCCGTATTGACGGTCAGTGCCGGAGCCGCTGCCGCCCAACAAGCCTGTACGAATTATACCGTACAGGACGGCGATACCATGGCGTCCATCGCGTTGACCGCGTATGGCACGTCCAACTACCAGCCCATCTTCAACGCGAACCGCGATGCGATCAGCAACCCCAACGCGCTGGATCCCGGGCTGTCTCTGGTCCTGCCTTGTGAGGACGGAAACCTGCCAAACGGTCAGAGCGCAAGCGACATCATCGCGGCGCAGCAGGAACGTTTTGCAAATTCTGCGCAGAGCAGTGCGTTCAAACGGCCGATCAAACTGGTGACCGGCAATGGCTGGGCTCCGTTCGCGGATGAAACCCTGAACGGTGGCGGGTTCATCACTCGTCTGGGCACCACAACGCTGCAGCGTGGTGGCAATAACGAGCAATTCTCGATCAGCTTCGTGGATGACTGGAACTCGCATATCGAAACCCTGCTGCCGCTGGGTGCGTTTGATGTGTCGATGGCCTGGAATATCCCCGACTGCACCAACCGCAGCTATGAATGGTCATGGGAGACCGAGGTTCGCTGCACGCAGTTCCACGCCTCGGCCCCGGTCTATGACATTGTGTTCGGCTTCTACAGCGTGCCCGAAGGCAAATACGCCGGAGCCACCAGCTTTGATGATCTGCACGGCGCCACGATCTGTCGTATGGAAGGCTGGCCTCTGCACGATCTGGAACAAGAAGGTTTGCTGCGCGACGACACCATGACGGTTGTGCAGCCCGCCACCGCACGGGAATGCCTGGATGCGGTCATCACTGGAACAGCCGACATCGCCACGTTCGAATTGCAGCTGTTCGCAGACGCCATGAGCGAAATGGGCCTGAATGCCAACGACCTAGTCGAGAACCCCTATGTCTCGACGCTGTCGTCCCTTCGCTTCATCACTCACCGGTCCAATCCTCAGGGTCAAAGATACCTTGCCCTGATGAACAAAGGCCTGAACGAAATGCGTGAAACCGGGGAATGGTACGCCATCATCTCGGATAGCCTGAATGAGCATAACGAAAGACTGCTAGACGCAATCAACTGAAACCTCATCTCCACATTCCAACTTATGGGAGGAATTAAAAATGCTAAGAGAAAAACTCAATACCAAAGTGATGACGGCAACCGCCGTCCTCACACTCTCCGCAGGTGCTGCAGCAGCGCAGGAAGCCTGTTCAAACTACACCGTGCAGGACGGCGACACGATGGCAACCATCGCGATCGCAGCCTACGGCACATCGAACTATCAGCCGATCTTCAACGCGAACCGCAACGAGATCACCAACCCCAATTCGCTAGAGCCCGGCTTGGTCCTGGCTCTGCCGTGTGAGGATGGCAGCCTGCCCAACGGTCAGTCGGCGCAGGAAATCATCGCGGCGGAAGAACAGCGTGCGGCCAGCGTGAAACGGTCGAACGTCTATGCACCGCCGATCAAACTGGTTGCGGGCAACGGCTGGGAACCGTTCACGACAGAATCCCTGAGCGGTGGCGGCATCATGACCCGTCTGGCAACGACCAGCCTGCAGCGTGCCGGCAACAGCCGCGACTTCTCGGTCAGCTTCGTGGATGACTGGTCTTCGCACTTGGACACTCTGCTGCCGCTGGGCGCATTCGACATCTCGATCGCCTGGACGCTGCCCGATTGTACAAACCGCTCTTATGAGTGGTCTGAGGCGACCGAAGCTCGCTGCACACAGTTCGTGGCGTCTGTTCCGATCTACGACGTTGTTGGTGGCTTCTTCACGCTGCCCGAAAGCGAATATGCCGCCGCAACAGAGTTTTCGGATCTCGAAGGCGCAACCCTTTGCCGTATGGCGGGTTGGAGCATGGTCGTTCTGGAAGAAGTTGGCCTGAACGGCAAAAACCTGAACCTGGTTCATCCCAACTCAGCGCGTGAATGCCTGGACGCCGTTCTCACCGGCACAGCAGACGTTGCTGCATTCGAGGTTGAGTTGTTTGCTTCGACCATGAACGACATGGGTTTGACATCGGACGATATCGTCGAAAACCCCTATGTTTCGACACTCTCGTCGATGAGCTTCATGGCTCACCGTTCGAACCCGTTTGCCCGCGAATACATCGCGATGATGAACAAGGGTCTGAACGAGATGCGCCAGTCCGGCGAATGGTACGCGATCATCTCGGACACGCTGCGCGAGCAGAACGAAAAGCTGAACGCCGGTTCGAACTGATCCCTCGGTTCAACTGACGCAGAAGGGCCGGTTGTTTCAACCGGCCCTTTTTCTTGTCATGAAGACAAAACCGGTGTTTGAATTCGATCTGTTCGGCACGCCCGTGCAAGCTGTCCGAACGCTCTGACTTTCCACAGGACTGACCCATGATCCAAGACAACCCCGCGCTTATTGATGCCATTCGCGACAGGTTCGCCCATGTCGACACGTGCCCGTTTCAGGGCGAACGCATTTTCTTTGAGAATGCAGGCGGCGCCCTGACGTTGAAATCGGTGGCTGAGACCTCGGCTTTCTATGCGGCGATCCCGGACAATCCGGGCCGTATCAACCCTGCGGGGCAGGGTACGCAAAATGTGATCAACAAAGCCAAGCAGGATCTAGGCGTGTTCATGAACGCCTCTGGCGGTCAGTTCATTGCTGGCGAAAGCGGGACCGAGCTGTTGTTCCGCATGATCCGTACTGCGTGTTTGGCCGCACCCAAGGGGGTCAAAGTGATTGGCTCCTCCATCGAACACCCAGCCACCCGAAGCGCCGCGCGCCGCTGGGCCGAGATTGCTGGGCTGGACTATGTGAACGTGCTCCATGACAACGATACCGGTCTGGTTACACCCGACGACTACGCCGCACTGATGACCCCGGATGTGGCGGTGGCGACGATCCTGCATGCCTCACCTGTGACAGGCATGGGCATGGATGTGGCCGCGATCTCGGCCGCGATCCGGGCGGTTGCGCCGGATTGCATGATCATCGTCGATGGCATCCAGCACGCAGCCCATGGGCAGCTCGATCTGGATGCTTACAACGTCGATGGCTATGTGATCTCACCTTACAAAGTGTTCTCGCGCCACGGGTACGGGATTGCATGGATCTCTGACCGTCTGACCCATACGCCGCATGACATGCTGATCGACGCCCCCGCGACAGGGTGGGAGTTCGGCACCCGCGATACCGGTTCCTACGCGACGGTCTCGGATGTGGTGTCCTATTTCGACTGGCTGGGTGGGGAAGTATCGGACGAGACTGACCCGCGCGCCCGGATCGAGGCTGCGGGTCGTGCCATTCACGCCTATGAAACCCATCTGACCAACACAGCCATCAACGGCACCGGCAACCTGCCCGGTCTGCGCGATATGGATCATGTCACCATTCTGGCCGGGGCCGACAACCCAGCGCGCGAGGGGCTGGTGTCGATCGTGGTCAAAGGCAAGGCATCCGAAGATGTGGTCGAGACACTGAATCAGCAGGGCATCCGAACCCATACGCGCAAGGCCGACCATTACTCGGGCAATGTGCTGGGGCCATTGGGGCTATCGGATTGCATCCGCATTTCCTTCTGTCACTACAACACGGAACAGGAAATCGCACGCCTCTTGGCCGCCGTCAAAGAGCTAGGGGAAGACGCGTAGCGCTACAGTCTCTGACCGTCCTCGCCAAAGGCGAGGACGTTGGCCTGATCGAACGCGATCCCTGTCTGCGCGCCCGGTTCAACCCTGTGTTGACCGAAGGCGCGGATGGTGAAGGGTTTTCCGGTCCCGATATCGACCATGATGTTCGTATCCGCACCCAGGTTTTCCACATGCACCACGGTGCCGGATAGAGCCCCGGTTTCAGAATGGGTGGCGTATTCCGGACGGATGCCGAAATAGGTGCCCTTTGGTCCGCCGATCATATCCGCCGGGACAAAATTCATGGCGGGGGAGCCGATGAACTCGGCCACAAAGCGGTTGGCGGGGTTGTTGTAGAGGTCCATTGGGCTGCCGATCTGTTCCACGCGTCCATCCCGCAGAACCACGATCTTGTCGGCGAGTGTCATCGCCTCAGTCTGATCATGGGTCACGTAGATCATGCTGGCGTCAATCTGTCGGTGCAGATTGGCGATCTCGACCCGTGTGTTCAGGCGCAGGGCGGCGTCCAGATTGGACAGCGGCTCATCAAACAGGAACAGTTTCGGGTTGCGCACAATCGCACGTCCGATGGCGACGCGTTGCCGTTGGCCGCCTGAGAGTTCGGCGGGACGGCGCTCCAGATAGTCCTCAAGCGACAGCATCCGGCTGGCCTCGGAAATGCGGCGCGAGATTTCATCCTTCGGGTGCCCAGCCTGTTTAAGCCCAAGCGCCATATTTCCACGCACCGTGAGATGCGGGTATAGCGCGTATGACTGGAACACCATCGCGAGCCCGCGTTTCGCCGGTGGCACGGTATTGACCTGCTCGCCGTCGATTTCGACCGTGCCCGAGGTCGCATCCTCCAATCCCGCAATTACCCGCAGCAAGGTCGATTTCCCGCAGCCCGAGGGGCCGACAAAGACCACGAATTCGTTTTCCTCGACCGTCAGGTCGATGTTCTTCAACACCTCAACTGGCCCGAAGGATTTACACACTTTGCTCAACTTCAGGGCGGTCACGTCACGCCTCCTTCAGGTCAACCGGTTGCCCGGTTCTAATGCTTTCATCAGCCGCCAAGCAGATCCGCAGGGATTGCACCGCGTCGCTCATGTGGCGGGTCAGGTCGATATTCTCGGCGATGACGCGCAGCATGTAGGCTTGCTCTGCATCGCACAGCTCCTGATGGCCCGGTTCGCCGTCCATTTCGATCAGAGTGTCCCGATCCGGGCGATGTACTAGAATGCCGCCCACTTTGGTGTGCCCGTCCACATCGTCCGAAGCGCCTTTGTTGCCCTCGGTGATCGAAACGGCGCCATTGGGCGAGATGATGTCTTTCACGAAGAACGCGGTTTCGGACATCATCGGGCCCCATCCGGCCTCGTACCAGCCGACTGAGCCGTCCTCGAACACCACCTGGAACTGGCCGTAGTTATACATATCCGGTGCGATCTCGTCCGATAGGCGCAGGCCCATGCCGTTGACCCGAACGGGCAGGGCGTCGGTGATCTGGCACATCACATCCACGTAGTGCACGCCACAATCGACGATGGGCGAGGTGGTCTGCATCAGCGCCTTATGCGTCTCCCATGTCGGGCCGGTGGATTGCTGGTTCAGGTTCAGCCGGAACACGTAGGGGCCGCCCAGATCTCGCGCCTCGGATATCAATCGCATCCACGAGGGGTGGTAGCGCAGGATATAGCCGATCACCAGCTTGCGCCCCGTCTCGACCGCTTTGGCGACAACGCGGCGTGCATCCTCGACCGTGGTGGCCAGAGGTTTCTCGACAAACACATGCGCGCCCGCCTCCATCGCAGCGCAGGCATAGTCAGCGTGGCTATCGGAATAGGTCGCGATGACCACGAGATCAGGTGCGGTCTCTGCCAGGGCGGTGTGGAAGTCCGAGAAGGCGGGATAGCCCTGCAACTCCGACTGATCGACCTGGCCAGAGCGATTGACTAACCCAACAATCTGCGCGTCGGTATGATGATGATGCGCCAGCGCGTGGCTGAGGCCCATATTGCCCAGACCTGCGATAAGGACTCGGATCATTTGACCGCCCCCGAGGTGATGCCGCGGATCAATTGCCGCGAGAAGATGACATAGAGAACCATGACCGGCAGGATCGCCATGCTCAGCGCGGACAGAACCGCGTTCCAGTCGGTGACGAACTGCCCGATGAAGACCTGACTACCCAGCGTGAGCGTCTTGGTTTCCTCGGCCGGGGCGAGGATCAGTGGGAACCACAGATCGTTCCAGATCGGGATCATGTTGAACACCGCCACCGTCGCCATGGCCGGGCGCACAAGCGGTAGAACCAGCCGGAAGAAAATCGTGTATTCGCTGAGGCCGTCAATACGCCCCGCGTTTTTCAGATCGTCGCTGACCTGACGCATGAACTCGGACAAGATAAAGACAGCCAGTGGCAGGCCCTGCGCAGTGTAGACCAAGATCAGGGCCATCAGAGTGTTCACCAACCCGGTTGCGACCATCATCTCAAGGATGGCGACCGTGCCGATGCGGATCGGGATCATGATGCCCAAGGCCAGATAGAGGCCCATCAGGGTGTTGCCGCGAAAGCGATACTCGCTGAGGGCAAAGGCGGCCATTGCGCCGAACAGCAGGATGAAGAACAGCGACACAACCGTGACGATCATCGAGTTCTGGAAGTAGAGGAAGAAATCCCCTTGTTTCATCACCGTCTGATAGCCGATCATCGAGAACGTCTCGGCATCCGGCAGGGCCAGCGGCTCGCGAAAGATCGCTTTGCGGGACTTGAAGCTGTTGATCACGATCACGAAGACCGGGAACAGCGCGATCAGGGTGTACAGGATCAGCGCGCCATGCATGGCGGCGATATTGAACGGGTTTCTGCGGGCTTTGTTCATCTTGCTACCCTCAGAACTGATACCGGCGGATGCGGGTCTGGATCAGGAACAGATAGACGCAGACGCCGGTTAGGATGATCGCAAACATCCCCGTCGCAATGGCCGAGCCCATATGCGGATCGCCAAGCTGCAACTGGAACCCGAAGAAGGTGCGGTACATGAAGGTGCCCAGAATATCGGTCGAGAAATCGGGGCCTGCCAGAGCTCCTTGGGCGGCATAGATCAGGTCAAACGCGTTGAAATTCCCCACGAAGGTCAGGATCGAGATGATGCCGATCGACGGCAGGATCAGCGGCAGTTTGATCTTCCAGAAGGCGGCCATACCGGTGATGCCTTCGACCTCGGCGGCCTCAAGGATTTCTTCTGGGATTGAAAGCAGCGCGGCGTAGATCAGCATCATCGGGATACCGACAAACTGCCAGACTGACACGAGCGCCAGGGTGGTCAGGGCATACTCCTCTTTCCCCAACCACGGAGCATAGAGGGATTTCAAGCCAACAGCGGCCAGCATGTCCGGCGCAATGCCCCAGATCGGCGACAGGATCAGTTTCCAGGCAAAGCCAACGATTACGAAAGACAGGATTGTCGGAATGAAGATGGCCGAGCGGTAGAAAGCGGCAAACCTCAGCCGCGGGTGGCTGAGCATGGCGGCCAGAGCGATGCCGATCGGGTTCTGCACCAGCATGTGAATGAAGAAAAACCAGAAGTTGTTACCTAATGCATTCCAGAACGCATCCGACCATAAGGGATCGCCGAACAGGGTACGGAAATTGTCCAGCCCGACAAAGACGCGGGATTGATCGACCTCGGTATAAAGCGCCAGCCGCAGCGTGTTGAAAAGCGGCAGGATCATCACGGCAGTGTAAACCAGCACGGCGGGTGCAAGGAACACCACTATGTGCCATTTGATCCGGCTGTTGCCCATCTTGTGCCTCGACTTTTTTGGGTGGGTCCGGCCCGAAGGCCGAACCCGTTGGTTTCGTGAGTGGTTATTGGTGCGGCGCGTACCAGGAGGCGAGGCCATCCTGCAGGCGCTGCCCGGCGTCCTCGGGGCTTTCTTCGCCCTTGATGACCTGAGCCGAGGCGTTCCAGGTCTCGTTCTCAAGGTTCGGCGTGCCGCGCGACAGGATCTGGTAGGTCGAGCGGATGGTCGAGCCACACTCGCCACGCCAGCTTACGAACTCCTGCGCCAGTGGGTCATCCATCGCGACGTCAAAGCTGGACAGCGAGAAGAAGCCGGGCAGGGCGTTGGCGTAGATGGTTGCGAACTCTTCCGAGCCAACCCAATCCAGGAAGGTGCGCGCGGCCTCAGCGTTGGGCGAGGCTGCGTTCAAGCCGATGGCGATATCGGTGTGATCCGAGATATAGCACTCATCGCCCGCATTCTGGACCGGAGGTTTGAATGCGCCCATTTCGAAATCGGCCAGATTGTTGAAACCGCTGATCTCCCAGCTGCCTGCCGGATAGACGGCTGCGCGGCCCAGAGTGAACAGGTTCTGGCTGTCCGGATAGGTCTGGGCTTCGAACCCGTCGCCCATGTACTCACCCCATTTCGCCAATTGGCGATAGGGCGCGACCCAGGCTTCATCCGTCAGCTTTTGCGAGCCTTCGATCAGCGCCAGACGGCCTTCTTCACCTTTCCAGTAGTTCGGGCCGATATTGTTGTAGCCCATGGTGGCCGCTTCCCACTGGTCATTGGTGCCCATGGCCATCGGAATATAGGTGCCGTCCTCTTTGATCTTGTCGAGCGCGGCGAAGAACTCAGCCTCGGTTGTGGGCACGTCGATGCCCAGCTCGTTGAAGGCGTCTTTGTTGTAGATGAAACCGTGAATGACCGAGGCCATGGGAACGCAGAAGGTCGCCGCACCATCATCGGTCTGCCACGCAGATTTCGCAACGTCCGAGAAATTGGCCATGCCGCCCAGATCGGACAGATCCGTCAGGTGACCGGCCTCATAAAGACCAAGCGAAGTGTCAAACGGACGGCAGGTGATCAGGTCTCCGGCCGACCCGGCATCCAGTTTGGCGTTCAGGGCCGCGTTGTATTCCGCAGGGGCCGAAGGCGTGAATCGAATTTTGATATCCGGGTTCTGTGCCTCAAACGCGGGGATGATCTTTTCCTGCCAGAGCGCCAGATCGTCATTGCGCCAGCTTTCGATAGTCAGAACCGTTTCGGCATATGCGGCGCCTGCAAGGGCCGACGACGCCAGCAAAACGGCGCTTAGTGATACTTTCTTCATGGTCTTTTCTCCCTTGGTACTTTGTTTGGTTTTAAAGTTGTTTTAGCGCTGGGCGTAGGTGGCCATCAGATTGCGCCAAAAGCGCCTCGGCCCGGTCCGGGCTGTCGGCGCCCGCGGCCAGCAAGATTGCCTGTTTCACGTTACCGGACGCCTGCGTAAGCGCAGCACTGGCCTGCTCTGCCGAAACCCCGGCGATTTTTCCAACGATCCCTTCGGCGCGTTGGCGCAGTTTATGGTTGTCGGCGATGACGTTGATCATCATCCCGTCATGGACGTGGCCAAGGCGAATGCCCATCAGCGTGGACATCATATTCAGAGCCACTTTCTGCGCCGTCGCGGCCCCAAGGCGCGTTGAGCCAGCGATGGGTTCGGGTGGCGTGTTCAGGTGGACGGCGCAATCCACGTAGTCGAATAGCGGGGCCTCTGCGTTGTTGGCGATCCCGATGACCTTGGCACCCTGCGCGCGCGCATGACGGGCGAATTCGACGGCATAGGGCGTGCTGCCACTGGCGGAAAGGGCGATTACAGCGTCACTCGGTTGTACCTTGGCCGCCGCAGTTTGCGCCGCAGTTTCATCATCTTCGGTATGACCGGGCATCGCCGCGCCCTGTGGTACCCCGCCTGCCATGCAGATCGCCATGGACTCAGGCGAAAGGCCAAAGGTTCCGGACAGCTCGGCTCCGTCCGCCAGTCCCATTAGGCCCGACGAACCGGCCGCAGCGTAGTAAATCTTGCCGCCCAGACGCACCGTATCCGTAAGAATGGCAGCCCCCTCTGAAAGGGCATCCAAGCAGCCGTCAAGTCCGCGCAATGCCGCCTTCTGTGCCTCAAGCAGATAGCCCAGGATGTTGACATCCGGCCGCAGGTCCAGCCCTTCGACCTCGTCGCGCAGCATTTCGGTTTGCGGCAGCATTTGATTCCTCCCCAGATGAGAGTAATACCTATATAATACCTTTTGTCTACCTCTCGTTGGAAAAATATGCCAAAAACCCCTGAAATAACCAATAATTCTCAGTTTCTATAAGCTGAGGTCTTTTTTTTCGGCAAAAGGTATCTTAAAGGTATCTATATGGATGAGTCCTTCCAATACCTGATTGCAATCGACGGCGGTGGCACAAAATGCCGTTTCGCGATGGTCACACCTGACGGTCGGGTCGAGGTGACATTGGGTAGTGCCAATGCCTTCTCGGATCGTCAGAAAGCGCTGCGCACCCTCGATGAGGGGCTGCAGGCCTTGGCCTATAAGGCGCAATTGCCCCGAGCACATCTGGCCGAGATTCCGACCTACGCGGGGCTGGCTGGGGTGACGGATGCCGTTGCGGCGTCTGAGGTTGCGCGCAGCCTTCCCTCGCGGATTGTCGAGGTCGAAGATGATCGCAGATCAGCGGTTGTGGGCGCGCTGGGCGCGCAGGACGGTTCTGTGATTGGCGTTGGAACGGGGTCCTTTCTGGCCCGCCAGGCCGATGGGCGAACGCACTTTATTGGCGGCTACGGGGCTTTGATCGGCGATCAGGCCTCGGGCAATTGGTTGGGCGTTCAGCTGCTGCAACGCGTTCTATTGGCGATGGACGGCATTCAACCCCACGGCGCGCTGACCCGAAAAATCAGCACGGAATATGACGACGATCCCATGCAAATCGTTGCGTTTGTTGGTCAGGCGAACCCCTCTGATTTCGCAGGCCTTGCCCCCGAGATCATCGCGGCTGCGGCTGGTGGCGATCCCGTGGCGCAGGAACTGATGCAAGGCGGGGCCGACTATCTGGCGCAGGGGCTGCGCGCCCTCGGTCACACCGACGGATCGCCCATCTGCATGATCGGCGGGGTCGCACCGCACTATACAGATTATCTGCCCCCTCACATGCAGGCCTGCCTGACCGAGGCCAAGGGCTCGCCGCTAGACGGAGCCCTGATATTGGCGCGTCACCTGGCTGAGCGGGCAAAGGTAGGGGCGGGCTAGTGAGCGACACGATCGAGACATTCCTGAAACCCGCGGATTGGCTGCAGGAGGCCACAGGCCCTCTTTACGTTCGGTTGCGCAAGCGACTTGAGCAAAGCATTGAGGCCGGAGTTTTGGCCGAAAGCGCCCCGCTGCCAGGCGAGCGCGAGATGGCCCATCTGACCGGCCTGTCCCGTGTTACCGTCCGGCGCGCGCTGCAGGATTTGGTCGAGCGTGGCATCATCGTGCAGCGTCAGGGCTCGGGCAGTTTCGTGGCGGACGGAACGCCTCGGGTCGAACAATCGCTGTCTCTGCTGACCTCTTTTACCGAAGACATGACCCGCCGCGGATTGGATTCGACCAGCGAGTGGCTGGACCGGGGCATCCACACACCCTCACCGGAAGAGGTTATGGCACTGGCCCTGTCCTCGGGCGAAGAGGTGGCGCGGCTGTCGCGCCTGCGCATGGCCAATGACAGGCCAATGGCGATTGAGCACGCGGCCCTGCCGGTCGATATCCTGCCGCATCCCGAAGGCGTGACATCCTCGCTCTACGAGGTGCTGGAACGCGACGGCAACCGCCCGGTGCGCGCCATGCAGCGGATTTCAGCGATCAACCTTGAGGCCAACGATGCCGCCGTTCTGGGGGTCGAGCCGGGCGTGGCCGGGCTGCGGATCGTCAGGACCTCGTTCCTGTCCAATCGACGGGTGGTGGAATTCACCCGCTCTGTCTATCGCGGTGATGCCTACGATTTCGTGGCCGAACTGCGCCTTGCAAACAGCTAGGAAAGCACATGCAACAGCAGATCACCCGGATGCGCCGGGAAATCGATGAGATACCCGAAGCGGTCGAACGGCTGCTCAGCCTGGGTCAAAAGGACATCACGGCCACGGCCGAGGTCGCCCGGACCCTTGATCCCGCTTTTCTGACGAGCGTGGCGCGTGGGTCGTCGGATCATGTCTGCACCTATCTCAAATACGCGTCGGAAATCCTGTTGGGCCTGCCGGTGGCCTCGGTTGGTCCTTCTGTCGCGTCTATCTACAACGCGCCGCTTCGGTTGCAAAACAGCCTGTGTCTGGCCGTGTCCCAGTCCGGGCAAAGCCCGGATATCCTGGCGATGGTGCGCAGCGCGGATCGTGATGGCGCGCTGACCATCGGGCTGACAAATGACGCGGCCTCTCCATTGGCGGCATCCTGTGCCCACACCATTGATATACAGGCAGGCCCCGAACTGAGTGTGGCCGCGACCAAGACATTTGTGTCCTCGGCCGTGGCGGGCCTTTGGGTCTTGGCTGAATGGGCGCGGGATGAGGCGCTTTTGGCGGCCATTCGCGGCTTGCCAGAACGGCTGGCGCAGGCTGCGCGTATCGACTGGCCTGAGGTTCGGGCCGCGATTGGGGCAAACCCGTCGCTGTTCACGCTTGGGCGCGGGCAAGTGCTGGCCATGTCCAACGAGGCGGCGTTGAAGTTCAAAGAGACCTGCCAGTTGCACGCGGAGAGCTATTCTTCGGCCGAAGTGCTGCATGGGCCGGTCTCGATTGTCGAAGAAGGGTTTCCTGTCCTCAGCTTTGCTGCTGCCGACGCTGCGGAACCCGCGTTGTCCGAGGTCGCCGACGCGATCAGCGCCAAAGGGGCCCGCGTTTTTGCGACCACGATCAAGGTCAAATCTGCGTCGCCGGTCGAACATGTCCGCACGCAACACCCGCTGACCGACGCGCTGAGCCTGATCGTTTCGTTCTACTCCATGGTCGAGGTTTTCGCCGCCTCGCGCGGCATTGACCCGGATGCCCCCCGGCACCTCAAGAAGGTGACGGAGACGGTATGACGGAGACGACCCACGCCCTCATCGGAGCGGATATTCTGACGCCGGACGGCATCGTGAAAGACCACGCGCTGTTGCATCGGGGTGGGCGGGTTGATGGCGTCGTTCCCATGTCGGAACTTGGCTCTGGGCACGTGCCAGTCACGCTGGAGGGTGGACTTCTCGCGCCGGGTTTCGTCGATCTGCAGGTCAATGGCGGTGGTGGGGTGATGTTCAACAACCAGCCGGATGTTGACGCGCTACAGATCATGGCTGGGGCTCATGCGCAGATCGGGGCGACCTCGATCCTGCCGACCTTGATCACGGATTCGCCCCAGATCACCGCAAACGCCATCTCGGTCGCGATTGAGGCCGTGCGGCAAGGCGTTCCGGGCATCTTGGGTTTGCATCTGGAAGGCCCGCATCTGGCCGTCTCACGCAAAGGCGCGCATGACGCTGCCTTTATCCGCCCGATGGGGGATGCGGATGTCGCGGCCCTGCTTGAGGCCGCCGCCCAATTGCCGGTGCTTAAAGTGACACTGGCGCCCGAAAGCGTCACGAACGCCCAGATTGAAACACTGACGGCGGCAGGTGTATTGGTCTCCTTGGGGCATACCGATGCCAGTTATGAGGTCTGCGTTGCCGCCGCAAAGGCTGGTGCGCGCTGTGTGACGCATCTGTTCAACGCGCAAAGCCAGATGCAAGGACGCGCGCCGGGAACCGTTGGCGCGGCATTGGCCGAGGGAAAATTCTCGGCGGGTCTTATCGCGGACATGATCCATGTTCATCCCGCCATGATCCGCAATGCGTTGAATGCCAAGCTGGGACCCGGTGAGATTTTTCTGGTCAGCGATGCCATGGCGACGGCAGGGTCGGATATCCGCGTGTTTGAACTCAACGGCCGCGAAATCCTCCGCGACGACAACCGGCTGACGCTGGCCGACGGAACGCTGGCAGGCGCGCATCTGGAATTGCTTCAAGCGGCGCGGAATCTTACCGAACAGGTCGGTGTGTCGTTTGAACAAGCCCTGCACATGACCAGCCTTGTGCCTGCGAATCTGATCGGCAATCGTCAGATCGGACGTCTGACCAGAGGCGCGCTGGCACATGTCTTGCATATCGGCCCTGAGGGGGATCTGCTGGCCGTCTGGCAGAACGGGCAGAAAATCCTCGGATGACCCTATCGGCAGAACCGGTCTGCGTGCTTTGAAAACCGCCCATTTTGCGCTATCCTGAGGCGGAGCAGTAATCAGGAAAAAACGGAATGCGTAAATGCATAGGCGGCGTCATGACCGCCGCATTGTGGGCATCCATGATGCAGGCAGGTTCAGCAGAAACTTATCAAGGGTCAGAAAATCGACTTTTGGACAATACGATACAACTGGCCTCGGCGGATGTGGTGATCTCCCTCCGGCCGGTGCCGCGACCTTCGGCTGAGGCCGTTCGGGTGTCGGTAGAAGGCAATGCCCGCTTTCAGGCATGGCTTGGCGCGTTTCAGCGGAGGGCGGTTGCGCAGGGGATCACTCAGCAGACTTTGGACCAGGCACTAGCCGGGCTGAGCTATGACCAAAAGGTCATCAAGCGGGACCGTAATCAGGCAGAGTTTTCAAAGCCGATCTGGGAGTATCTGGACGCGGCCGTCTCGGACACGCGCATCTCCAATGGTCGCGCGGCATTGGACCGGCATCGGAAAGTCCTGCGGCAGATCGAGGCGCAATATGGCGTCGAGAAAGAGGTCGTAACTGCCATTTGGGGCCTAGAGACCTCCTTCGGGTCGTATCGTGGCAGCAACCAGACGATCCGCTCGCTGGCGACATTGGCCTTCGATGCCCGCCGCGCTTCGTTTTTCGAGACCCAGTTGATTGCCGCTTTGCGGATCATTCAGGCCGGGGATGTAAGTGCGGGTCGCATGGTGGGCAGCTGGGCTGGCGCCATGGGGCATACGCAATTCATGCCGACCTCGTATCTGGATCACGCGGTTGATTTCGATGGCGACGGTCGGCGTGACATCTGGTCTGAGGACCCGACGGACGCGCTTGCCTCGGCCGCCGCCTATCTGGCCCGGAATGGGTGGACTAAGGGGCAGCCCTGGGGTGTTGAGGTGCGTCTGCCCGAGGGGTTCGACTATGCGACTGCCAAGCGGGATTTCACTCTGATGCCGTCTGACTGGGCGGCACTTGGTGTGGTCGGGCTGGATGGCAACCCGGTGCGAGACCACGGTCAAGCTGCGATCTTGCTTCCCGCGGGCGGGCAAGGTGTAGCGCTGATGATCTTCGACAATTTCAGCGTGATCGAGGCGTACAATGGCGCGGATGCCTATGTGATCGGAATTGGTCACCTGTCGGATCGGCTGAGCGGAGATGCTCCGTTTCAGGCCGGTTGGCCGCGTGGCGACCGGGTGCTGAGTTTTACCGAGAAAAAGGAATTGCAAACGCGGTTAACGCAGGCCGGGTTTGATACCCAGGGCATAGACGGACGTACCGGACCGAATACGGTGAATGCGGTGCGGGCCTATCAACTGGCACAAGGACTGCTGCCAGATGGCTATGCGTCCATTCGTTTGCTTGAGCGGTTGAGGTAGAGGAGGGGCGCGCAGCCAAGCTGTCGATTGCACTATTGTTTGGTATTGCCTCGCACTTGCCAGCTTGGGCCAAATACCTTGGTGCTCTCGCACTTAGCCGAGCGCTAAGGCGAAAAACGCGATTGCATGCTAATCGTGTTTAGGGTGTTTGGGCGGCGCGGACTGCTCTTTTGCGCTCGTTGGCTGGACGGAAGCAGGTGCGGCGCGCATGCGGACAGCCTCGGCACTCCAGCTGAACTCGGTTCTTATGCCTAATGATCCTTCGTTACCATCAAAACCTCAGAGACAGGCATGACATGCCGCCATCCAACTTGGCGCAATCGGTGTTGTCGATCTGGATGACCTCATACCCAGCCTTGTCCAAAACATCTGCAGTACGCGAGAAACCGGCCGCCATGAGCACCAGATTGTTGAAACGTATTGCATTGGCGGCCGCTTCTTCACCGTCGGCAACATGCAGAACCCGGTAGCCTTTAAAACACCCGGACGTATCCAGGCGCTTGGTTGAAAGGATGGTTTCGGCATCCATCAGCGAACAATCGGTCTTGAAATGCAACACGCCTTCAGGCGTGAACACCTCGCGCAAAGTATGGCCCCACTCACTGGCGATTTCTGCCAGTTCGGCCACTCCTGCAGCGTCGGTTCGATCCGAGCGGCCGACCAGAATTTCCTTTCCGGTCACCAGAATATCACCTCCTTCGACATGGCCGGGCCCCTTGATCTCGCGGACGTCGTCGTAACAGGCACGGATCGTCGACGATATTTCTGCCACCTCACCCAGGCGGGAGGGCGCGCCAGGTCGCATCAGGATAGCACCTTGCGGCAGGCATAGCGCAGTGTCCTCGACGAACTGGGCGTCCGGGTACGCTTCCAGTGGGTGTAGCTCAATAACTTCTGCTCCAGTGCTCCGCAGCGCGCTGACATAGGCCGAATGCGCAGCCAGCATACCCTCTAGGCTGGGATTGCCGATATCCTCGGCACGCAGGCCGTCTGCAATGGTCGAGGCAGGCTTGCGCGTTATGGCACGGGTAAATTCAAAGGTCGGGTTTCGCATGAGTCACTCCTGATCCGAGCGGCGCCCGGCAGTATCAATTTCCAGAATCGAGGGGCCGTTTTGGGCATCGGCTTCTGCCAGTGCAGCGGCAACAGCTGTTGGATCTTGCCGAACGCGTTTGTAGGGGACGCCAAACGAGGCAGCAGTGGCCGCAAAGTCAGGTGGGGTTGGGTCGCAACCGATCACTTCGACGCCCACGCCCTCCATGGACGTGGCGATTTCGCCATAGCCACGATTGTTCCAAAGAACAAAGGTAATACGCAGGTTTTGCTCCACTGCGGCCATGATCTCGGGCAGTGAGAATTGGGCACCTCCGTCTCCGGCGATGCAAATCACGGACGCCTCCGGGTCGGCAATCGCGGCACCGATGGCGGCCGGAATGCCATAGCCAAGAGCCCCGTATCCGGTGGCCGCATTGAACCAACCGCCGGGACGGTCGTGATCATAGTAGAGGTTGCCCGCATAAATCGGCTGGGTGGAATCTCCGATCATGAGCGCATTCGGGACTGCGGCGCGCATGGCCGCCAGAATCCCGACTTGAGCGCGGTAGTCCGAACCTATCTCTTCGAACGCTGCGGCGCGGGTTCTTTCAGCGCGGTCCATTCCATCTCGCTGGTTGGATTTTCCGGGCAAGGCCGACAGCAAGGACGAAACAACCTGACCGGTCCGACCCTCTATGGTTATTGCGGCTTCGTGACGGGTCAATTGATCCGGACAAATATCCACTCGTATGAGCCCTGACATAGAGGCCATATCTCCGGTGGCATACATGTCATAGTCCGTTGGGCCCAACTCGGTCCCCAAAGCGAGGACGCAATCGGCTTCTTCGATCAATGCCCGGACGGCTTTCAAGCTTGGACTAGCGGGAACAGTCAGTGGGTGCCCATGCATCAGACCGCGCGCATTTACGGTTTGCACGACAGGCGCATCGAGACGCTCTGCGAGAGTTTGAAGACCTTCCTCGGTCGCTTTCGATCCGCCCCCTGCCAAGATGACGATTCTTCGCGCAGCCGACAACCGGTCTGCGGCTTGTTGGACTAAGTCGCGGTCCAATGCCTGATGGGGATGATCTTTCGAAGTCAGGGCGCTTTCAGCGACCAACCCCGCCACATCCAGCGGGATTTGGATATGGGTGGGGCCTGGTCGTCCAGCGGAATAGGGTGCAAACGTGCGATCCAATGCAGCGCTCAAATCACCGGGCTGGTCCACATGTTCGGACACCAGCGCAACAGTTTTGGCGAGCGCATGTTGGTCGGGCAGTTCATGCAAGTGGCCAAGACCCTTGTGTAGCGTGCTCTTCTCGTTGACGCCGGAAACCACCAGCATCGGAACGGAATCTGCGCGGGCCTGCGCCATCGGCGTCAGCGTATTTGTCAGGCCGGGCCCCGTGATCACGAAGGCCACGCCCGGCTTGCCTGAAACACGCGCATAGCCGTCAGCCATAAAACCTGCACCTTGCTCGTGCCTTGGGGTCACATGCTGAATGCCCGAGGCCGCAAGACCGCGGTACAGCTCAACTGTGTGCACACCGGGAATACCGAACACGCAGGATACGCCCCGTTGCTTCAACTCGGCGACCAGTGCCTCGCCCACTGTTTGGTTGGTCATGCAACACTCCGTTTGCTAAGGTTTGCATGGGCGACGATACGGTCTAGCGCAGTCGCGAATTGGCTGTCGTCGATGGTGAGGGCGACCCGAACCCAGTCCTTTAGGCTTTCACCAAAGGCCGAGCCGGGCATCACCGAAACGCCGTGTTCCAGCAGATCCCAGGCATAGGTGTCACCATCCATCCCAATGCCCGTCACGTTGACCAGCGCAAACATGCCCGCATCCGGTTGGTGGACAGTCAGCGGCGTTTCACTGTGAAGGCGGCGTGCCAGACCATCGGCGCGGGCTGCAAAACGCGACGCCATGCCTGCAGCGACCGATGATCCGTCTCGCACAGCTTTTTCGGTCATGTCTGCGATAAAGGGCTGGTTGCCAAACAGCATCGTTTCCGAGACCGGTAGCAACGCAGTACAGAACGCAGCTGGACCGACGCACCAGCCGCTGCGAAACCCGGGGGCTGCGTGCGATTTGGAAATCGACGACACGGCGATGACCCTATCGGCCAGATCCGGGTCCGACAGCGGAGAGACAAATTCCGCCCCTTCAAACACCAGATGCTCGTACACTTCGTCCGAGTTGATCCAGAGGTCGTGCTTGATCGCAAGCTCGCCGATTTTCCGCACATCTTCTGCGGTCAGGATCGCGCCCGTTGGATTATGCGGAGTCGTTAAAAGTATAGCGCGGCTGCGTGGGGTGATGCGCGCGGCGATGTCTTCGGCCTGCAACCGAAATCCGCTTTCCGGGCGCAGCGGCACCGGCACGGGTTCGGCGCCTGATGCGCGGATCACGCCCTCGTATGTGGCATACATCGGGTCGCCGACCAACACCTCGGACCCGGCTTCGGCAACGCCCTGCATCACCGTATAAAGCGCGGTCTGCGTGCCGGGAAAACAAAGGATATTCTCGGGCAAAAATTGCCGACCGCGGCTTTTGGTGTAGGACTCTGCCAAGGCATCGCAAAGCCCGGCCTCTCCGCGGCCGTTGGAATAGCCGGTACGGCCCGACTGCAGCGCCAAGGCAGCGGCATCGCAAAGCTCTGGTGGGGTTGGCACGTCGGGCTCGCCGATTGTCATTTCCACCAGATCAGCACCTGCCTCAACCATGGCTCGCGCCTTCAAGTGTACCTCCCACTTGCCGCCGCCCAATCCGGCCAGCCGGTCAGTGATTGCTGTCAACCTCATAGGGGCTCACTCTCCTGCGTTAGATTCAAATCGATAATGGCGGAAACGGATTGCAGCCCGATTTCGACCAGTTCACCCTGCTCAAAGGCATCGGGTAAAGCGCCGCCTTCCAGCCACAGACCGTCGATGACCGCGTTGCAAGCGATAGCCAGCTGCCGCAACTGGGCAGGCGAGACCGAGCGGTTCGCTTCTTTCAGAGAGGCCGCGATCAACCCTTCGAGCTGGTCCCGAAAATAGGCGTATGTGCGTTCGTGGGTCGCCTTCATTTGCTGGTCATTCTGTACTTTGTTCAAAAAGCTGGCCCAAAGAGCGATAGCACGGGGGTCGACAACCGGCGGCGTCAATGACGCGGTCACGAAAGCTGCCAACTTGGCTTGGGCGCTAGCTTCGACTTCGTTCGCAGGCGCGAATGTCTGATCTGTCATAGAGTTCATGTGGTGCTCATACGCCGCGACGATCAGCTCCTCTTTGGAGTTAAAATAATGACGGATGAGCCCCTGCGTAACATCCGCGCGGTCCGCGATTCCCCGCACTGTGGCGCCACGGACGCCTTGTTCTGCCACCAAATCAAGCGTCGCGAGAATCAGTGCGTGTTGTCTGGCTTCAGCCGACTCACGCTTAAATTTCTTGCGGTCTTCGCTCACGATTGGTCCTATTTTGCGGATGCTGTAATTATACGCTTGCATAATTACTATGCTCGCGGCTTACTGCAATCAGAAAGTTGGGGTCAAAGAAAAAATGGACACAGCCGCCGCTGACGCAGTTGCTCAAGAAACGGATACGCGCCGAGAGGCGATCCGCGTTGAGGACTTGCACAAGTCTTTTGGAAATCTCGAGGTGCTAAAAGGCGTGGATCTCACAGCACATCAGGGTGATGTCGTGGCGATCATCGGTGGCTCGGGGTCTGGCAAGTCGACCATGTTGCGATGCATCAATTTCCTTGAAACACCGACCTCCGGCAAAATCGTAATCGGAGGCGAGGAAGTGGCAATGCGGGCAGATGGCAGTCCCGCCAGCCAGAAGCAGATAGAGCGCATTCGAACAAAGCTGGCGATGGTGTTCCAGCAGTTCAACCTGTGGACCCACCGCACTCTTCTTGAGAATGTGATCGAGGTTCCGGTACATGTGTTGAAGGTGCCCAAACCCGAGGCGATCGAACGCGCGCGCGAATTGCTGGTCAGGGTAGGCCTGGGCGGCAAAGAGGACACCTTCCCAGCATATCTATCCGGGGGCCAGCAGCAGAGGGCCGCTATTGCTCGGGCATTGGCGGTTGATCCTTCCGCCATGCTCTTTGACGAGCCAACATCCGCACTGGATCCGGAACTCGTGGGCGAAGTGCTGACGGTAATCCGTGATCTGGCTGCCGAAGGGCGAACCATGTTATTGGTCACCCATGAGATGAAGTTCGCGCGCGAAGTGGCGAACCATGTCGTCTACCTCTACCAGGGGCGCATTGAAGAGCAGGGACCACCTGCCGACCTCTTTGGAAATCCGCAATCGGAACGACTGAAGCAATTCCTCAGATCCGTCGGATAGTATCAAAACACTAAATAACACCAACCGGGAGACTCCTAATGAAATTGAAAGCACTTTTGACTGCAGCAACAGCCGCAGCCGTTCTGACTGCCGGCGCGGCCGCAGCTGAACAAGTTAAGATCGGTATCGCTGCCGAACCCTATCCCCCATTTGCGTCACCCGACAGCTCGGGCAATTGGGTCGGATGGGAGATCGAGGTGATCAATGCCGTCTGCGCCGCAGCCGAGCTTGACTGTGTCATCACCCCTGTCGCCTGGGATGGTATCATTCCGTCGCTGACCGGCCAGCAGATCGACGCGATCATGGCGTCGATGTCGATCACCGAAGAGCGTCTGAAAACCATCGACTTCAGTGATGCGTATTACAACACACCCGCAGTGATTGTGGCCGACAAGTCGATGGATATCGAGCCCACCGCAGAGTCCCTTGCTGGCAAAATCATCGGGATCCAAGCCTCGACCATCCACCAAGCCTATGCCCAGGAATACTTCAAGGATTCAGAACTGAAAGTCTATCAGACTCAGGATGAGGCCAACCAAGACCTTTTCGCGGGTCGCATCGATGCCACTCAGGCCGACAGCATTGCCATGGCGGATTTTGTGAATTCGGACAATGGCGGCTGCTGTGAAATCAAAGGCGCTGTCGCGGATGATCCGGCAATCTTGGGCCGTGGCGTCGGTGCCGGTGTGCGCAAGGGCGATACCGAACTTCTTGAAGCGCTCAACAAAGGGATCGCTGCGATCCTGGCCGATGGGACCCACGAGAAAATCACCTCGGGTTATTTCACCACCAGCATCTACTAAGGCGTAGCTGTGACCGGACTGTTAGAGACACTGGGCCTTGGCACCAGCATGGAGTTGCTGTCGCTGTCTAGTTGGGGTGGCAACCTGTTACGCGGGCTTGCCAATTCCCTGCAAATCGCCTTCGGCGCATTTGGAATGGGGCTGGTTATCGGGCTGTTCGGAGCCTACGGAAAACTCTACGGTGGGAAGGTCACGCGTGACCTTCTTGCCATCTATACGACTGTGATCAGGGCGGTGCCTGAATTGGTGCTGATCCTGATCCTGTATTATGTCGGCAGTGATATCATCAACAAGATCTCTGAGGCGGTCGGTGGCGGTCGGGTTGAGATCAACGGTGTAGCCGCCGGTATTTGGGTTCTGGGCGTTGTACAAGGGGCCTATGCCACCGAGGTTCTGCGTGGAGCCATAAAGGCGGTGCCTGTCGGGCAGATCGAGGCGGCGAAGTCCTATGGAATGCCCGCTTTCATGATCATGCGTCGGGTGACCATACCAGCAATGATGGGATTTGCGGTGCCCGGGCTAGCCAATCTGTGGCTTATCGCCACCAAGGACACGGCCTTGCTCGCTGTCGTCGGGTTCAGTGAGTTGACGCTGGAAACACGACAAGCGGCAAGCAGTACCCGTGCTTATTTCACCTTCTTTTTGGCTGCTGGCTTTCTATACCTGATGGTCACCCTTTTCTCAGGAGTCGTTTTTGCGCGCATTGAGAAATGGGCGCGGCGTGGTCAACCTTCGTTGAAGGGGGGCTCGGCATGATCACTGTAAAAGCTCTTATGCAACCACACCGTATCGTCATGATGTTGCTATTTGCAGCATTGGTGATCTGGTGTGCGTTCTCGCTGCGTTGGGATTGGATTCCAAAATATGCCCCTTTGGCGTTGCAGGGTCTCTGGACCACAATCTGGCTCTTGGTGGTCACAACCGTACTAGGCTTTTTAATGGCTGTGCCTCTGGGATTGGCGCAGGCGGTGGGCCCTTGGTACTTGGCAACGCCCGCCAGGGTATTCTGCACGATAATTCGAGGCACACCGCTGCTGTTGCAGATATGGTTGCTATACTACGGGCTTGGTTCGTTATTTCCGCAGTTTCCCTGGATACGATCGTCTGAGCTTTGGCCCTACCTGCGTCAGGCTTGGCCCTACGCCGTCCTGGCGCTGACATTGTCCTTCGCAGGATACGAGGGCGAGGTCATGCGAGGCGCGTTCTCTGGTGTGGCAAAAGGTCAGCTGGAGGCTGCAAAGTCTTTCGGGATGCCACGATTCACAATGTTCCGCCGGATCTGGCTACCCCAAGCCGTACGCAATGTTCTGCCCACCTTGGGCGGTGAAACCATCTTGCAGCTCAAAGCAACGCCACTCGTAGCAACGATCACAGTGGTCGAGATATATGCTGTTTCGTCCCGGGTTCGAGCAGACACATTTGTGGTCTACGAGCCCCTGTTGTTGTTGGCTTTGGTTTACATGGCCATCGCCGGTTTAATTGCCTTGGCCTTTCGACGATTTGAGGAAGTTTGAAGTATTGGCAGCAGTGCTTACGTATGGTCGATAGGTGTTTTGGGTCAGAAATGCTTGATGTTTGGGTCAGACATGAATGACGTGATGCAATCATTCCTTGAGGTTTTGGCCATCGATTAAGTCAAAGATCTGTGACGTTCCACAATTATCGTGATCAACCGCCGCAGCCACCTGGATGGTTTCACTCTGATTGACGTGGTGTCCGACGCCAAGTGGATCACCTTCGCCGCCAAAAAAGGAACTTTGCGACGCGGTTATCCAACGCGACGGAATCAAGTGTGTAGGGCCGGTGAAGATTGACTGGAAAAGTGGCAATGTGGCGATCGAAACACTCACTGCTTTTGTTCAAGCCATGCCCGCGCGCCGTTATGTCGTGCTTTTCCCAGAGGGTACGCGCACTAACTCCGGAAGCCTCGGCAAGTTCAAGGCAGGAGCTATAATAGTAGCGCGCACCAACGGCCGAACAACACGACCCGTCGTAGTTCACGCATCCTACAAAAGCATGCCGCGCGACAAACACTTGCCCAAAAGCGGAACGATCCGGGTCGAGGTATTGCCGTCATTAAAATGCGATCACTCCGCTTCAGTGGACGAAGATATTGCTCACCTGCGAAGCGCAATGATGGCCGTTTTCGACGCCGGATTGTGTAGGTAGGTATGTGGTTCTTCGTTGCTCCTGCGACTCCAATAGTAAGACAAAGGTCCGCCCTGGGCCATAAGCCGACTTTCGATGCGGCCGACGCAAATGGCCGCCTTGGGCCGATTTTGATGTTAGTGCTTGGGCAATGCCAAAGGGATCGCAATCAGCGGTGATAACTTGTCGACCACAACTGAAAGTGCAACTAACGAGCGGGCTAAGGGCTCTGCCCCCGCCGCCTATCGGCGTCTCCCCCGGGATGTTTTAGCCAGATGAAGGGCGGATCAGGAGGCCGCTTTCATCAGGCCCTGCGCGATGATCTCGGCCTCGGCTTCATCCAATGATTTGTGGATGCGCACGAACATCTCGTCGATATCCGTTGGGGTCAGGATCAGAGGCGGAGAGATGATCATCCGGTCGCCCACATGCCGCATGATCAGGTTGTTGGCAAAGCAGCGGTCGCGGCAGATATAGCCTACCGTGCCGGGGTCGGAGGCGAATTTGGCGCGGCTGGCTTTGTCAGGGGTCAAAGCGATCGACGCCATCATACCGACGATCTTGGCCTCGCCCACCAGCGGGTGATCGGCCAGCGCCTCCCATTTCTGTTTAAGGTAGGGGGCGGCGACGTCGCGGACATGCTCGACGATCTTTTCTTCTTCAAGGATGCGTAGGTTTTCCAGGGCCACAGCCGCTGCGACCGGGTGGCCGGAATAGGTGTAGCCGTGGTTGAATTCAGTGCCGCCGATCACCTCGGCGATCTCGTCATTGACGATGGAGCCTCCGATAGGCGCGTAGCCCGAGCTGAGGCCTTTTGCGATGGTCATGATATGCGGTTTGATGCCGACGGTTTGCGATCCGAACCAGTTGCCGGTACGGCCAAAGCCACAGATCACTTCATCGGCGATCAGCAGGATATCGTATTTGTCGCAGATGCGCTGGATTTCGGGCCAGTAGGTATCAGGAGCGACGATCACGCCGCCTGCGCCCTGAACAGGCTCGGCGATGAAGGCGGCGACGCGGTCTTCGCCCAGTTCCAGAATGGCTTCTTCTAGTTCGCGCGCACGGGCGAGGCCGAACTCTTCGGGCGTCATGTCACCGCCTTCGGCCCACCAGTTGGGTTGATTGATGTGGTGGATGTTCGGGATCGGGATGCCGCCCTGCGCGTGCATTCCGGCCATACCGCCCAGCGAGGCAGAGCCCACTGACGAGCCATGATAGGCATTGTGCCGGCTGATGATGATGTTCTTGTCGGGCTGACCTTTTTCGGCCCAATAGGTGCGCACCAAGCGGATGTTGGTGTCGTTCGCCTCGGACCCGCCAGCGGCGAAGAACACGTGGTTCAGGTCGCCCGGGGCAAGCTCTGCCAGTTTGTTGGCCAGTGCAATTGCGGGAACGTGGGTCGTTTTGAAGAAGGTGTTGTAGTACGGAAGCTCGCGCATTTGGCGGGCTGCGGCGTCGGCCAGTTCATCGCGCCCGTAGCCGATATTCACGCACCACAGGCCGGCCATCGCGTCCAGGATCTGTTCGCCTTCGCTGTCTGTCAGATAGACGCCATTGGCGCGGGTGATGACGCGCGCGCCCTCTTTTCCCAACGCTCCGTTGGCGGAGAACGGGTGCATGTGGTGGGCGGCATCCAGCGCCTGCAATTCGGCGGTGGGCATGTGGTTTGTGATCGTGGACATCCGAAAGACTCCTGCAACGGTGGTTGCGAGTCACAATATGATCAAATTATTTCCTGTCAATCGAATCGGTGTTTTCTAAATGTCCGAGGCAGCGTCGATCATCAGTTCCATGCCTTGCTCGATATCCTGAGCGGTCGCTTTCGCCACGTTTTCCGCATCCACAGCGCGCAGCCCTGCGATGATGTCCTTATGGCGATCAGGCAGGCTTTGAGTGCCGAAGCGGCCGCAGACCACACGCAAGGATGGCCCGAATCGGAGCCACAGACGCTCGGCCAGATCGCTTAGGACGGGCGCATCGGCATGTGCGTAGAGCGTTTCGTGGAATCTGTGGTTCAAGTGCAGGTAGCCATGAACGTCACCATCCGCGATCATCTGGTCCAATTGCTGGTCGATTGATTCCAGTTGATCAATGTCGCTGGCGGACATTTTGGCGGTGGATCGCCTTGAAAGCTCTGATTCTATGGCAATTCTGGCGAAGATCACCTGCTCAACATCACCGCTGGACAACAAGGGTACACTGACCCGGCGATTGCCCTGAAACACCAATGCACCGTCCGAGATCAGACGTCGAATCGCCTCGCGCACGGGGGTCATGCCGACGCCGAGCGAATCAGTCAGGCCCTGAATAGTGACGGGCTGACCTGGTACCAGCTCGCCGAACATGATCATGGATTTCAGGGTGTGGTAGACCTGTTCGTGCGCGGGCCGTTTCCCGGCGTCAATATTGGGCTTAGGTGCCTTATTTTTGATCAAATCCAATTGGTTTGCCTTGTCTCGATGGGTGCCGACTTGCCGGGCTGTTGACCTTTTGGAACCATAGTTCAGAAAGTCGAAAAACGCAAAACTTGATCAAATCCAAAAAAACGGGACAATACCCACCATAATCGCAGGGAGAACAAAAATGATGTTCAAGACGCTGACACTGACAGCGGTTCTCGCATTGGGGACTTCGGCGGCCTTCGCCGAAGAGGTGCGAGTCTATAACTGGTCGGACTATATCGACGAGGAGCTTCTAACGAAGTTCGAGGAAGAGACAGGGCTGACCCTGATCTACGACGTGTTCGACAGCAACGAGTTGCTGGAGACCAAGATGCTGGCCGGTGGGTCGGGCTATGATGTCGTGGTGCCCTCGGGTACGTTCCTTCAGCGCCAGATTCAGGCCGGAGCGTTCCGGGAACTGGATACAGCTCAGCTGTCCAATGCTGGCAACCTGTGGGATGTCATCCAAGAGCGTACTGCCGGATACGACCCGAACAATGCTTATTCGATCAACTACATGTGGGGCACCACTGGCATTGGTGTGAATGTCGGCAAAGTCAAAGAAGCGCTGGGGGATGACGTTGCGCTGAACAGCATGGACTTGGTGCTGAAACCCGAAAATATGGAGAAACTGGCCGAGTGCGGAGTGCATTTCTTGGATGCTCCCGCCGAAATGATCCCGATGACATTGCAATATCTGGGTGAGGACCCGGACAGCCATGACCCGGACGTCATCAAGAAGGTCGAGGAAGTACTGACCGGCGTGCGCCCTTATATCCAGAAATTCCACAGCTCGGAATACATCAACGCGCTGGCCAATGGCGATATCTGCGTGGCAGTTGGTTGGTCGGGTGACATTCTGCAGGCCCGTGACCGTGCGGCCGAGGCCGACAACGGCGTTGAGATCGAATACCACCCCTTCGCCGAAGGCTCGCTGATGTGGTTCGACCAGATGGCTATTCCGGCGGACGCTCCGAACCCGGAAGGCGCGCATAAGTTCCTGAACTTCATCCTTGATGCCAACAACATGGCGGCGGCGTCGAACTATGTGTACTACGCCAACGGCAACAAGGCCTCGCAAGAGTTCCTTGAAGAAGACGTGATCGGTGATCCGGCGATTTATCCGGATGATGCGACGATGCAGAACCTCTACATCACCACGCCTTACCCGGCAAAAACACAGCGGGTTGTGACCCGTATGTGGACCAAGATCAAATCGGGCACCTGATCCGATTTCGCGCAAGGCGGCGGGGATCGCCTTGCGCCCACTTCCAGATTGTCGAACGGGGGCCGTTTTGAACTCTGACGTCTTTGCGCCGTGGGATGACCCGCAGGCGAAACCCTTGATCCAATTCCAGAATGTCACCAAACGGTTTGGAGATTTCACGGCCATAGACAATCTGTCTCTGGACATTTTTGAGAAAGAATTCTTTGCCCTGCTCGGTCCGTCGGGTTGCGGCAAGACCACGATGATGCGCATGCTGGCGGGGTTCGAAACGCCGACCGAAGGGCACATCATTTTGGGCGGTCAGGACATTGACCCGATCCCGCCCAACAAACGCGCAGTGAACATGATGTTCCAGTCCTACGCGCTGTTTCCGCATCTCAGCATCTGGGAAAACATCGCCTTCGGTCTGCGCCGGGACAACATGCCCAAGCATGACCTTGAGGACCGGGTGGAAGAGATGCTGCGCCTGACTCGGCTCGAGCAATTTGCTCGCCGCAAGCCGCATCAGATCTCGGGCGGTCAACGGCAACGGGTCGCGCTGGCGCGGTCGCTGGCCAAGGCGCCCAAGCTATTGCTGCTGGACGAACCTCTGGGTGCGTTGGACAAGAAACTGCGACAGGACACGCAGTTCGAACTGATGGATATTCAGGAGAAGACCGGCACGACCTTTGTGATCGTTACCCACGATCAGGAGGAAGCCATGACCGTCGCCAGCCGCGTGGCGGTAATGGATCAAGGTCGCTTGATGCAGGTCGCCACGCCCGATCGCATCTATGAAAACCCGAACTCGGTTTATGTCGCGGACTTCATCGGCGACGTGAATATCATCGAAGGCCACGCTACCGCGAATGGTGAGGAAACCTATCGGATCGACTGGGCCGAAGGGCAGGCTCCGCTGACGGCAACCTCGGCGAACGGCTTCTCGGAGGGTCAGGCCTGCCATCTGGCGATCCGGCCCGAGAAGGTGACGATCTCAACCGACCGCCCTGCCGAGGCAATCAATGCCGTGCAAGGCAGGGTGTTGGACATCGCTTATCTGGGCAACCTCTCGACCTATCATGTCGAGCTGCCGAACGGCACGATCATCAAGGCGCAAACGGCCAATACTCGCCGCATCTCGCGTCGGTCATTCACATGGGAAGACCCGGTCTGGCTGTCCTGGACAGCGACGGCTGCGGTCCTGTTGGCAAGCTGATGCGCCGCGCGCTGCTGATCGCAGTTCCTTATGTCTGGCTGTTGGCGCTGTTTTTGGTGCCGTTTTTCATTGTCCTAAAAATCTCACTTTCGGACACGGAACTGGCGATTCCGCCCTACACGCCGACGTTGGACCTGTCGCAGGGTTGGGCCGGGATCAAGGATTTCTTCAGCCAGCTGGATTTTGAGAATTTCGTCTGGCTGACCGAGGATGACCTGTATTGGAAGGCCTACCTCTCCAGCCTGAAGATCGCTGTGATCTCAACCTTTCTGACGTTGCTGGTGGGATACCCGATTGCCTATGGCATGGCGCGCGCGCCGGCCGAATGGCGACCGACACTGATGATGCTGGTGATCCTTCCGTTCTGGACCTCATTCCTGATCCGCGTTTACGCTTGGATGGGGATCCTGTCGAACGAAGGGTATCTGAACCAGCTCTTGCTGTGGACGGGTATCATCTCGACCCCGCTGACGATTCTGAACACCAATACGGCTGTCTATATCGGGATCGTCTACACCTATCTGCCGTTCATGATCCTGCCGATCTATTCGTCGTTGGAGCGCATGGACGAGTCACTGATCGAAGCCGCCGAGGATCTGGGGTGTTCGCGCCTCCAGGCCTTCTGGCTGGTAACGATCCCCTTGTCGCGCCCCGGCATCATTGCGGGCTGTTTCCTTGTGATGATCCCGGTGATCGGTGAGTTTGTGATCCCCTCACTTCTCGGCGGCTCGGGCACCCTGATGATCGGTAAGGTCTTGTGGGAGGAGTTCTTCTCAAACCGTGACTGGCCGGTGGCAAGCGCGGTGGCGGTGGTTCTGCTGCTGATCCTCGTGGTGCCGATTGTGTTGTTCCAGCGCAACCAGCAGAAACAGGCGGAGGCCGAGAAATGAACAGATTAAGCTGGTTCAACACGGTTTCCCTGACGCTAGGGTTCGCGTTCCTGTACATCCCGATGATTATCCTGATCATCTTCAGCTTCAATGAAAGCAAACTGGTGACTGTCTGGGCCGGGTTCTCGACCAAATGGTACGGAGAGCTGGCCCAGAACGAAGCGTTTCTGGACGCGGCATGGGTGACGATCCGGGTGGCGGTGTTTTCATCGACGCTGGCAACCATTCTGGGCACCGCCGCGGCCTATGTCCTGGTACGCGGAGGGCGCTTCTTTGGCCGTACCCTGTTCTCGGGAATGATCTACGCGCCGCTGGTCATGCCAGAGGTGATCACAGGCCTGTCGCTTTTGCTGCTCTTCATCGGGATCGGGTTGGACCGGGGGATTCTGACCATCGTATTGGCCCATACGACCTTTTCGATGTGCTTTGTGTCGGTGGTTGTCTCCTCGCGCCTTGTGACCTTTGACCAGTCGCTGGAAGAGGCCGCCTTGGACCTTGGCTGCTCGCCCGCGCAAGCGTTTCGACTAGTAACCCTGCCGATCATCGCACCGGCGGTGATCTCGGGCTGGCTGCTGGCGTTTACTCTGTCTCTTGATGATCTGGTGATCGCGTCCTTTACTTCGGGCCCGTCTGCCACGACCTTGCCGATCAAAATCTTTTCGGCCGTGCGGCTTGGTGTCAGCCCTGAGATTAACGCGCTGTCGACCCTAATGATCGCGGTTGTGACTATCGGCGTCATCACCGCCTCCTTGGTCACTAAGCGTGCGATGATGCGGCAAAAGCAAGATGAGATGGCCGCCATGCGCGCCGAATGAAACGGATATTTCCGGACTACACCTATGGTGATGGGCCAAGGCAGGGGTGCTGGTGGGACGAAACTATCGCCGCCCCCGACTGGCCTGAACAGAAGGGTGATTTGCAGGCTGATGTTGCCATTATTGGCGGCGGTTTCACCGGAGCTTCGGCCGCACTGCATCTGGCGGATGCGGCCGTGTCCGTCGCAGTGTGTGAGGCCGAAACACCCGGTTGGGGGGCTTCGGGACGCAATGGTGGGTTCTGCTGTCTGGGGGGATCAAAACTCAGCTACAAGGCCATGTGTCGTCGCTATGGTGAGGTTTCGGCGCAAGCCTATTCCGGGGCTGAAAGCGACGCTGTGCAACTCGTCGCAAGCCTTCTGGACAGCTACGGGATCGACGTGGATCGGCATTCAAAAGGTGAGACGCAACTGGCTCATTCCCGCCGCGCGATGGAGGCGCTGAGGCGCAGTGCAGATGAGAACGGTATACTGCATGAAGCTGCTGACCTGTCCGGTCTAGGCCTGAAAGGGCCATTTCACGGAGGGTACACGACACCTGTCGGGTTCGGCCTGAATCCTCGGAAATACCTTTTTGGCCTAACCCAAGCCGCGCAGGCGCAAGGCGCAATGTTTTTTCAGAACAGCCCCGTTCTGAGCATTGAGAAGACCGCGTCAGGTTTTGCTGTACAAACACCAAAAGGCCAAATCCGAGCCGACAAGGTATTGGTCTGCACCAATGGGTACTCCAGCGAAGATATCCCGTCCTGGATGTCGGCTCGTTACATGCCTGCCCAATCCACTGTGCTTGTCACCCGTCCTCTGACACCGGCAGAGAGGGCCGCGCAGGGTTGGACCTCAGATCAGATGTCCTACGATACGCGCAATCTCTTGCACTATTTCCGCCTGATGCCGGATGGCCGGTTCCTGTTTGGCATGCGGGGCGGGCTGCGGTCCTCACCCAAAGCCGAGGCAGCGATCCGCATGCAGGTGCAGCGCGACTTCAAGCGTATGTTCCCGGCGTGGTCTGAGGTGGACGTCACTCATATCTGGTCGGGCATGGTGTGCATGTCGCGCGAACTGGTGCCTTTTGTTGGGCCGGTTCCGGGACAGACCGGGATGTTCGCGGGCTTCGCCTATCATGGCAACGGGGTCGCCATGGGCACCTATAGCGGTCGGGCCCTGGCGCGGTTGGCCCTGGGTCAGACCAGCGGATTGCCAAATGTCATGTCCGAGACAGCCCGCCGCTTTCCATTGGGTCGTTGGCGGCGTGCCCTGATGCCGCCCGCCTATGCCGCTCTGGGACTAGCCGATCTGTAATACGCTTCTAAGAGCCGTGCGGAAACAACCCATCGGCGCTTGAGGCCTGCGTGAAAATACTGGAACGTGTGGCAGACCCCATGAAACCCGACCGGAGGGCAGAAGATGAAAATTGGCGGTGTTCACTACCACTCGATCTGGCGCGACGCTGAAAGCGGCGAGGTCAGGATCATCGACCAACGCTGGCTGCCGCACGATTTCCGAATCGCCACGTTGTCCTCTCTGGCCGCGTTTGAGGCCGCGATCCGCGAGATGTGGGTGCGTGGCGCGCCTTTGATCGGAGCGACTGCTGCCTATGGGATGGCGGATGGGATGTCTCGGGACCCGTCTGATCAGAGTTTTGAACATTCAGCCTCGGTTTTGAACGCGACCCGTCCAACGGCGGTAAACCTGAATTGGGCGTTGCAGCGCTGCCGGGAGGCCCTGCTGCCTCTGCCGCCCGATCAACGCGCCGCCGCGGCCTGGGCGTTGGCGGATGAGATCTGCGAAGAGGATGTCGAGATCAATCGCCGGATCGGAGAACATGGGCTTGCTTTGATCCGCGAGATCGCCGCCCGCAAACCCGCGGGTGAGCCGGTGCGATTGTTGACCCATTGCAATGCCGGGTGGCTGGCCACCGTGGATTGGGGCACTGCGACCAGCCCGATGTACCAGGCGCATAACGCTGGTTTGCCGATCCATGTCTGGGTCGATGAAACGCGACCCCGGAACCAAGGGGCCTTAACAGCGTGGGAACTGGGCGAACATGGCATCAGCCATCAATACATCGTCGACAATGCAGGCGGTCACCTGATGCAGCACGGTCTGGTCGATCTGGTGATCACCGGGACGGACCGGACCACCTCGACCGGCGATGTCTGCAACAAGATCGGTACCTATCTAAAGGCCCTGGCCGCGCATGACAACAACGTGCCGTTCTATGTGGCCTTGCCCTCACCCACCATCGATTGGACGCTGCGGGACGGGGTTGCCGAAATCCCGATCGAGGACCGACCGGACCGCGAAATCTCGCACGTGTTTGGCATGACGGAGGACGGTATTGGAGAGGTCTGTGTCGTCCCCGATGGCTCGGATGTAGGTAACCCGGCCTTTGACGTCACGCCGAACCGTCTGGTCACCGGTTTGATCACCGAGAGGGGCGTATGCGACGCCAGCGCCGAAGGTCTGGCGGCCATGTTCCCTGAAAAGGTTGGCCAAGCCGCCTGAGCGCAGAAAGACAAGGATACAAAAGACATGATCGAAAACATGTACAAGGCGCAGGCCGCCGCAGACTGGCGTGCGGCTGCCGGCGCCGATCCGGCTGATCAGGAATTGGCAGAGCGGGTCTACACTTCGCGCCTCATCGGTCAGAACCCGGATCTGCTGATGCATGGCGGTGGCAATACGTCGGTCAAGCTAGAGCGCCCCGATTTGTTCGGCGAGATGCGGCCGGTTCTGCACGTCAAAGGCTCGGGCTGGGATCTGGACACGATCGAAGCGCCCGGACTGCCGGGTGTCTGGCAAGAGCCGCTGTTGAAGCTGCGCGCGCTCGATAAGCTGTCGGATGAGGACATGGTGAACTATCAGCGCTCAAGCCTGCTGAATTCGGCCTCGCCCAACCCGTCAGTCGAAACGCTGTTGCATGCCTTCCTGCCACATATATACGTCGATCACACCCACGCCACGCCGTTTCTGATTCTGGCCGACCTGCCCAATGCTGAAGAGGTCTGTCGCGAGATTTTCGGCGACCGCTTGGGGATCGTGCCTTACATCATGCCCGGTTTCAGCCTCGCGAAGGCGGCGGCGGATGTGTACGACGCCAACCCTGATGTTGAGGGGCTGCTGCTGCTTAAACATGGTCATTTCGCCTTTGGCGCCACCGCGCAGGAAAGCTATGATAAGATCGTTCAGCATACCAATGAGGTCGCGGCTTATCTCGGCCTGACCGAACTGACGCCAATTGGTGAACGTCTGCCTTCCAACGGGCTGGACATGTTGCCCGTCTTGCGTGGCGTGATCGCTGAGGTCACTGCGGATCAGGACAGTCCGATGCCTGTCTTTGATCTGAGAAATGGCCCCGCGACACATGCGTTTATGGCGCGCGGCGATGTGGACGCGCTGGCGACCCGCGGCATGGCCTCACCGGATCACGTGCTGCGTACCAAGGGCTGGCCGCTGGTGCTGAAACAGGCGGACCTAACCGACCGAGAGAGCATCAAGGCCAAGGTCGAAGCCTTCGCTGTGGATTACCGCGCCTATTTCGACCGTCAGGCCCCTCAGGCCGCGGAACCCAAGACCATGCTGACCCCTGATCCCAAACATGCGTGGATCGAAGGGATCGGTGTGCTGGGGATTGGGGTGAACGCTAAGGCGGCCTCAGCCTCGGCTGATCTTGCTGAACAGAACATCCGCGTGCGCGCTGTCGCAGAAGATGCGGGCGGGTTCTATCCCATCGGTGAAAAGGACATGTTCGATTGCGAATATTGGTCGTTGGAGCAAGCAAAGTTGGGCAAAGGCACCCCTCCGCCGTTTCAGGGCCGGGTCGTCATGGTGACCGGAGGGGCAGGCGCGATTGGTCTGGCAACTGCCAAGGCCTTTGCGGCCAAGGGCGCGAATGTCGTTCTGGTGGATCGGGATCAAGCGGCTCTGGATGCCGCACTATCCCAGTTGGGTCGCTGGCATGCGGCCTGCGCGCTCGACATCACGCAAGCTAACGCTGCCGATACCGCGATGACCGATGCGGTCACGGCCTTTGGTGGGCTGGATATTCTCGTGTCGAATGCGGGTACGGCCACAGGGGGCGCTCTGGTCGAGCTGGAGGATGATGTCTTCCGAGCGGCTTTCGAGTTGAACTTTTTCGCGCACAAGGCTTTTGCCACCGCCGCTGCCAAGTTGATGCAGGATCAGGGGCGTGGTGGGCAGATACTGTTCAATATCTCCAAACAGGCGGTCAATCCCGGTCGCAATCTAGGCGCCTATGGAGCCCCCAAAGCCGCCACGATGTTCCTGATGCGGCAACTGGCGCTGGAACTGGCGGGGGCTGGTATTCGGGTCAACGGGGTCAATGCTGACAAGATCAGATCAGGCCTGCTGACGGATGCGTTCATCAAGGAACGCGCCGCCGCGCGAGGTGTCAGCGAAGAGGTCTATATGGGCGGCAACCTTCTGGGCCGCGAGGTCGAGGCGCATCATGTCGCCGAAGGGTTCGTCAATCTGGCTTTGATGGAGCGCACGACCGGCCACGTCATCACGGTCGACGGTGGCAATACCGAAGCCGAACTGCGCTAGCGTCACACCCTGAAAACACAAGCGCGCGACCGATGAACGGCCGCGCGCAGGAAAAACGTGTCAAATGCGGCGTTAGAAATGCGCCGATTGAGTGGCCGGGTTTTTCGCAACCGGCGGGGCGAACTTGGTCAGGTCGATCCCTTCAACCGAGGCTTTGTATTCCTCGATCGTGGGCGTCCGGCCCAGAATGGCCGACAAGACAACAACCGGGGTCGAGGCCAGCAGCGATTCACCCTTCTTGTCCGGCGCATCTGCCACGACGCGGCCCTGGAACAGGCGGGTCGAGGTGGCCAGAACCGTGTCGCCCTTGGCGGCCTTTTCCTGGTTGCCCATGCACAGGTTACAGCCGGGACGTTCGAGATACAGGATGTTCTCGTACTCGGTCCGCGCCTTTTCCTTCGGGAACAGGTCGTCGAATTCGAAGCCCGAGTATTTCTCGAGCACTTCCCAGTCGCCCTCTTCCTTCAACTCGTCTATGATGTTGTAGGTCGGGGCTGCCACGACCAGCGGGGCTTGGAACTCGACTTTGCCAGTTTCCTTTTCGAGGTTTTTCAGCATCTGGGCCACGATCTTGATGTCGCCCTTATGCACCATGCACGAACCCACAAAGCCCAGATCCACATGCTTTTCGGCATTGTAGTACGAGATCGGGCGGATTGTGTCATGGGTATAGCGTTTCGAGACGTCGGCGTTGTTGACGTCCGGGTCGGCGATCATCGGTTCAACGATCTGGTCCAGATCGACGACAACCTCGGCGAAATATTTCGCGTTGTCATCGGGGCGCAGCGCTGGCTTTTCGCCCGACTTAATCTCGGCAATGCGTGCATCGGCGATGTTGATCAGCTTTTGTAGCATGCCGTTCTCATGCTCCATGCCCTTGTCGATCATGATCTGGATGCGGGATTTGGCCAGTTCCAGCGAACCGATCAGAGTCTCGTCATTCGAGATACAGACCGAGGCCTTTGCTTTCATCTCGGCAGTCCAGTCGGTAAAGGTAAAGGCCTGGTCGGCCAGCAGCGTGCCGATGTGAACCTCGATCACGCGGCCTTGGAACACGTTGTCGCCGTGCTGTTCCAGCATCTGTGCCTGGGTGGCATGTACAACATCGCGGAAATCCATATGCTCGGCCATCTTGCCCTTAAAGGTCACCTTGACCGATTCAGGGATCGGCATCGAGGCTTCACCTGTGGCCAAGGCCAAAGCAACAGTGCCCGAGTCGGCCCCAAAGGCTACGCCTTTGGACATGCGGGTGTGGCTGTCGCCGCCGATGATGACCGACCAGTCATCCACGGTGATGTCGTTCAACACCTTGTGGATCACGTCGGTCATCGAATGGTAGACGCCCTTCGGGTCACGCCCGGTAACGAGTCCGAAGTCATTCATGAACTTCATCAGGCGGGGGGTGTTGGCTTGCGCCTTCGCATCCCACACAGAGGCCGTGTGACAACCGGACTGATACGCCCCATCGACGATGGGTGAGACAACGGTTGCCGCCATCGACTCAAGCTCTTGCATGGTCATCAGGCCGGTTGTGTCCTGTGAGCCGACGATGTTGACCTTGACGCGCACGTCCGATCCGGCATGCAGGGTCTTGCCGGGCGTGGTGCCAACGGCGTTCTTGTTGAAGATCTTTTCAACCGCGGTCAGGCCCTGGCCCTCGTGGCTGATTTCTTTCGACGGAGCAAAGACCAGCGGTGCCGCTACACCCAGTGCTTCGGCCGCGAATGTCTGCAGTTTCTTACCGAAAACGATGGCGTAGGAACCGCCTGCCTTCATGAATTCAACTTTTTGCGGCGTGAAGGACGAGTTCACGTCGACTAGCTCTTCCCCGTCTTCGCTCAGCAGTTTGTGGTCTTTGGTGTTGATCTTCAGAACCGTGCCAGTGGCAACCGAGTACTTTTCTTCCAGGATCGGGTTGCCGTCATTGTTCAGGATTGCGTTGCCATCCTCATCCACCTTTTTGACCCAGTTCTTCAGGTCCAGTCCGATGCCGCCGGTTACGCCGACTGTGGTCAGGAAGATCGGCGAAATGCCGTTGGTGCCAGCCACGATGGGAGCGTAGTTGACGAAGGGCACATAGGGGCTGGCTTGTTTGCCTGTCCACAGCGCCACGTTGTTCACACCCGACATACGGGACGATCCCACACCCATGGTGCCTTTTTCAGCGATCAGCATGACGCGCTTGCCGGGATGCTTCAGCTTGAGCGCTTCGATCTCTTGTTGCGCGGTCTCTGAGATCAGGCATTTACCGTGCAACTCGCGGTCCGCGCGCGAGTGTGCCTGATTGCCTGGCGACAGCAGGTCGGTCGAGATGTCACCCTCGGCGGCGACATAAGTGACGACTTCGATCTCTTCATCAATGTCAGGCAGTTTGGTGAAGAACTCGGCCTTGGCGTAGCTTTCAAGGATGTCTTTCGCCACCGCATTGCCAGCATCGAGCGCAGCTTTCAGCCGGTCCGTATCCGCGTCGTACAGGAAGACTTGAGTCTTCAGCACCTCAGCCGCTTTGCCCGCAATCGACGCGTCGTCACCCAAAGCCAGATCCAGCAGAACCTTGACCGAGGGGCCACCTTTCATGTGCGACAGCAGCTCGAACGCGAAATCCTGCGAGATTTCTTCGACATCGGCCTGACCCAGAATGATCTCTTTCAGAAACGTGGCCTTCTCACCCGCGGCGCTGGTTGTGCCAGGCAGGGTGTTGTAGATGAAGAAATGCAGCGAGTCCGCGCGGTGTTCGTTCTGAGGGTCGCGGATCTGGTCGATGATCTCTTTCGTTAGGGCACCGTCGTCGACGGGTTTGGGGTTCAACCCCTGCTCTTTGCGTGTTTTGATCTCGGCAAGGTAATCAGTATACAGGCTCATGGCTATCCCGACGTATTGGCGTTAGAAGGTGCTTGAGGTCCCGGTCTCAGACATGGATCTGACGCCCGGATCTTCTTTGTATGCGGCGGTATACTAAATCAGATGGGATTGCAAGTCACGACCCTGGGACAGGTTGCCCCAGGCGCGATGTGTTACTCCCGGAACGCCCGCGTGAAGTAGTCGGTCAGCGGCTTGGTCAGGTAGGACAGCGGGGTACGCTCATCCGTTTTGATCATTGCCTCGACCGGCATGCCCGGCAGAAGAGTTTGCCCATTCAGGCGATCCAGCTGACCGTCATCAGGGACCAGTTCAGCCCGATAGAAGGTAAAGCCTGTGCCCTCGTCGGTGAATGTGTCCGCTGAGACATTGATAACATGGCCATCCAGTTCCGGGGTTTCCCGCTGGTTGAAACTGGGAAAGCGCAGGGCGACCTCTTGCCCACGAAACAGCTGGTCCACATGGATCGCATCGACCTTGGCTGCCACTAGAAGCGGCGTATCCTGAGGCACCACATACATCATCTGTTCAGCCGGTTGGATGACCGACTGCAGGGCGAAAACCTGACTGTCATAAACGGTTCCAGAAACGGGCGCGCGAATATCCAGACGCGAAAGGCGCTCGGTCAGCGAGAGGCGTCGTTCAGCAAGCTCGGCGATGCGCGTCTGTGCGTCACGCAGCGTTGTGATCGCTTCTTCCCGGCGGGCCGCGTTCAGCTCCAATATCTGGATTTCGGTCGAGGCGATCTGCCCTTTGAGCCGGGCGATGGTCGCCTCGAGCCGCCCGATGGCACCGGTCAGGTTGGCCTCTTCCCGTTGCAGGGCAGAAACACGGCTGGCTTGTGTCAGGCCGCGCTCCAGCAGGTTTTCCTGATCCTTCAATTCTTCACTGATTAGCTCAACCTGTGCGCGCGCTGCGGTCAGTTGTGCTTGCGTACCGTCAATCTCGCTTTCGATTTGGGTCTTTTGCCGATTTAACTGTTCGGTTTTCTGCGCCAGAGTTTCTGCGCGGGCGTCAAACAAGCGCTGCTGACCAGCGATGAGGTTGGGACTGATAGATTCCCGATCTTGAACCTCGCGCAGTTTTGCTGCCAACTCCTCGGAGGTGGCGCCATCGCGTTCCGCTTCCAGCCGGGCCTGACGGCTGAGCAGTTCGAACAATTGCGTCTCGACCACAGTCTTTTCCGAAGCCAGAAACGTATCATCCAGACGCAGCAGAAGTTCACCGCTTTCCACCAGATCCCCATCGCGCACAAAAATCTCACCGACGACCCCGCCATCGGGATGCTCTACCACCTGACGGTTGCTTTGCACCTCGATCACGCCTTGTGAGATGATCGCACCGGCCAGTTGGGTTCGAACGCTCCAGATGCCGATGCCCACAACAAGGATGAGCAGCGCAAAAAAGCCCACAGTTGCGGGGAAGGTTATGCGCCAACTGCGGCGCGCAGGAGGGTTGCTCATTTCTCACCCACTTTATTGAGGTGTCGTTTGATCGCACCGGCATTCTGGACCATCGAACCCAGAACCTCGTCCCGGCTGCCTGCTTTGACGATCTGGCCTTTCTCGACCACAATCAGGTCATCACATTCCGAAATCGCTTGCGGGCGGTGCGTCATGATAATCGCGGCCTTGCCACTTTTCTTGAGGCTGCGCACCGCGCGGTTCAGCGCTTCAGTGCCGTCGGCATCCAGGGCCGAGTTCGGTTCGTCCAGGATCAGCAGAACAGGATCACCATATAGCGCCCGGGCAAGCGCGATCCGTTGTTTCTGACCGCCGGACAACTGGCTGTCATTGCCTTCTAGAAAGGTGTCGTAACCCTTCTCCAAAGACATAATCAGCTCATGTGCGTTGGCCTTCTTAGCGGCGGCGACAACGGCGGCGTCATCGGGTTGTTGCGACATCCGGGCGATGTTCTCTGTCACTGTTCCGTTGAACAGCGTGACCTGCTGCGGCAGATAGCCAATGTAGTGGCCCAGATCATCTGCTGCATATTGATCCAATGTCGCGCCACCCAAGCGAATCTCGCCCGCTGCGGGGGTCAACAGACCCAAAAGCGCCTTGGCCAGGGTCGTCTTGCCCGAGCCACTTTTACCGATTACACCCAGCGCCTTGCCGGGTTCCAAGATCAGTGAGGCATTGCGCAGGGTTGGCTTTTGAACGCCGGGCGGAATGACCGTCAGACTTTTCGCGACGAGACGCGCCTCGGGCACGGGCAGCTTGGTCTTGTTCTGCTCGGGCGGAGTTTCATCGAGGAAGGTGCCAAGACGAGACCACGCGGTTCGCGCGTTTTCGATCAGCCCCCATTGTCCCACCACCATTTCCACGGGTGCCAAAGCGCGGCCCAGCAAGATCGAACCTGCGATCATGGCCCCGGCTGTCATCTCGTTGCGCAACACCAGCCAAGCGCCAAGCGCTAGCATCGCGGATTGCAGGAACAGGCGCAGCGATTTGGTCAAAGACGTGAAACTACCGGTCCAGTCGCTGGCCGAGATGCTCTGCGACAAGGCGTTGCTGCGCTGTGATAGCCAGCGCTGTGCAACGTCGCCTTGCATGCCTTGCGACCGTACAACTTCGGCGGCTTGCCGTGCTTGTTCCGCAAAAGCATTGGCCCGGCCTGAGGCAACCTGCGCCTCGGCGACCTTCTGTTTGGTCAAGATCTGGTTGAGCAATGCGATGACGATCAGCAAGGACCCACCAGCAACCGCCAGCCAGCCGAGCAGCGGGTGAAACAGGAAGATCGCGGCCAGGAAAACGGGCGTCCAGGGAATATCCATAACGGCGAGGAATACGGGCGAGGCGCAAAGCGACCGCACGGCCTCCAGATCGCGCAAGGCCGTTGCCGGGGCGGAACGCACCTGTGGATACAGTGCGCGCCGGATGGTTCCGTCAAAAACCCTCTCGTCCAGCGAGGATTGGAACTTGGCCCCGAACCGCGCCACGATCCGGCCGCGCGCGTAATCCAGCATGGCCATCAGACCGTAGAGCAGCCCAACCAGCAGAAACAGCGCCGTCAGTGTTTCGACTGAACGCGAACTGAGAACACGGTCATAAACCTGCAGCATGAACAGCGGCCCGGTCAGCATCAGCAGATTGACGAAGATGCTGAATAGAAACGCGACACCCAGAAACGATACGCTCTGGTTGCGCACGCTCTGAAGCTCTCGCCTCGGGTTGGGCGGTTTGCGGTTTGTCTGTTTCAAATCAATGTCCCCGACACGATGTCCAGCCTGATGCGGCTACGTTTTTTTACCGCGAACCGAGTCTCGAAGAAAGAGTTAGGGTATGCAACTCGATCGTCAAAGGACCAGCGAAATCCGGCCAAACGGCCAAAATCTGGCCGGTTCCCGTCGGGTCCAGCAATCCAATTAGGCATTGCAAGTTTCAGAATGATTTGGATTATCAAGGGCACGTTGATCGCGCTTCGTCGATCACCCGCCATCCGTGCGGGTTAAAAAAAGAATTGGGGAGACTACAATGAAAGTGAAACACTTGCTGGTCGCAGCCAGTGCCATGGCCCTATTGGCTGGCACTGCCTCTGCGGAAACGCTGCGCTGGGCACGCGCAGGCGACTCGCTGACGATGGACCCGCATGCGCAAAACGAGGGTCCGACCTCGGCCATGGCGCATCAGATCATGGAAACGCTGGTGATGCGCGACCATTCCGGGGCGCTTGTGCCGTCGCTGGCGACCGAATGGGCCCCGTCTGAGGAAAACCCGAACGTCTGGGTGTTCAAACTGCGTGAAGGCGTGACCTTCCATGACGGCGCCGAGTTCGACAGCGAAGACGTTGTCTTCTCGCTCAACCGCGCGATGACGCCGGATTCGGACTACAAAGAGCTGCTGGCCTCGGTCAAAGAAGTGCGCGCGCCGGACAAATACACGGTTGAGATCGAAACCGACGGTCCGAACCCGATCATGCCCAACAACCTGACCAACATGTTCATGATGGACAAGGCCTGGGCCGAGGCGAATAACGCCGTGAAGGTGCAGGACTATGAAGGGGGCGAGGATACATTCGCCGCCAAGAACGCAAACGGTACCGGCCCGTACAAGCTGGTCAGCCGTGAACCCGACGTGAAAACCGTTCTGACCGCGAACGAGAACTACTGGGGCAAGGATGAGTTCCCCCTGGAAGTGACCGAGATCATCTATACCCCGATCCAGAACGCCGCGACCCGGGTTGCTGCTTTGCTATCGGGTGAGGTCGATTTCATTCAGGACGTTCCGGTACAGGATCTGGCCCGCGTTGCGGATACCGATGGTCTGGACGTGCGGACCGCGCCTCAGAACCGGGTGATCTTCTTCGGCATGAACATGGGTGATGCTGATCTGGGCTCGGATAATGTGGACGGGAAGAACCCGCTGGCCGACGTACGCGTGCGTCAGGCGATGTCCAAGGCCATCAACCGGGATGCTATCAAACAGGTCGTTATGCGTGGCCAGTCGGCCCCTGCTGGAATGATCGCACCGCCTTTCGTGAACGGTTGGGATGAGGGCATGGACAGCTCCTCCACGACTGATATCGAAGGGGCTAAGGCCCTGATGGCCGAGGCTGGATATCCGGATGGGTTCTCGATCACGCTGAACTGCCCGAACGACCGCTATGTCAACGACGAAGCGATCTGTCAGGCTGCCGTTGGCATGCTGGCGCAGATTGGTGTCACGGTGAATCTGGATGCCAAACCCAAGGCGCAGCATTTCCCGCTGCTCTCGAACCTCGAGACCGACTTCTACATGCTGGGCTGGGGCGTTCCGACCTACGATTCCGAGTATATCTTCAACTTCCTGGTTCACACCAAGGGTGAGAAATACGGCTCGTGGAATGCGACCCGCTATAACAACCCGGATCTGGACGCCAAGATTCAGGGGCTGGCCTCTGAAACGGACCTTCCGAAGCGTGACGCGCAGATCGCCGAGATCTGGCAAGTGGTGCAGGACGATCAGCTGTATATCCCGATCCACCATCAGGTGCTGAACTGGGGTATGAAGTCGAATGTCGGCACAATTGTTGAGCCGGAAGACTCGCCGAAGATCAAATACTTCACCATGAACTAAGGTTCAGGATCCAAGACAGGGCAGGGCGCAGACCAGCGCCCTGTCATTTGGTGTTTCACGACTGTTCACCCATAACAGAGAGGTATCGCCATGACCTTCAAGGCAACGGCCATCGGTTTGGTCTTTTTGGCCGCAAGCGCTGCTCAGGCAGCCGAGTTCAAATGGGCCTCGACCACCGATCCACAGACCATGGACCCGCATGCCGTCAATTCAGCTGCTGTTCTTGGCTTCCTCAACAATGTCTACGAAGGGCTGGTCCGCCGCGGCAAGGACATGAACGTAGAGCCCGCCTTGGCCACCAGTTGGGAACCGATCGGAGACGGCGAAGGCTGGCGGTTCACCCTGCGCGAGGGCGTGACGTTCCACGATGGCAGCACATTCGACGCGCAGGATGTTCTGTTCAGCTATCAACGCGCCTCGGATGAGGTCTCGGATACCCGCAGCTGGTTTGCACCGATCAGCGAGGTAAAAGTGGTCGATGACTATACCGTCGATTTCATGACCACCGCGCCCAACCCGCTTTTCCCGTCGTCCATTGCAAACTGGATGATCGTGGATCAGGGCTGGGCTGAGGCCAATGATGCCGCTCTGCCCGACAAGGAAACCGGGAACTACGCGACACTAAATACCAACGGCACCGGCGCGTTTCAGATCACCGCGCGTGAGCCCGGTCTGCGCACCGTTCTGGAACCTTTTGACGGTTGGTGGGGTGAAGCCGAGCACAACACTACCCGCGCCGAATTTAACCCGATCCAGAACTCTGCCACCGCTGTCGCGGCCTTGCTTTCCGGCGATGTCGATATGATTGAGCCCGTTCCGATTCAGGACGTGGCGCGCCTTCAGGGCAATGATGAGGTCGAGGTCATTCAGGGGATCGAGGCCCGCGTGATCATGCTCGGCTTTGATCATCAGGCTGAGGCTCTGAAATACACTGACGATGCTGGTAAACCCAACCCGTTCCGGGATGCACGTGTGCGTCAGGCAGTGGCGCATGCGGTGAATGTCGACGCCATCCTTGCCACGATCATGCGCGGCAATGCCGAGGCGGCGTCGCAACTCGTAAGCCCGGCGATGAGCGGTTACTCGGCGGCCAATGCAGAGCGCCCCGCCTATGATGTCGAGGCCGCAAAGGCCTTGCTGGCCGAGGCCGGATATGCGGATGGGTTTTCGTTCGGCCTGAAATGCCCCAATGACCGCTATCTGAATGACGAGGCCGTCTGTCAGGCGATTGTCAGCATGCTCGCACAGATCGGCCTAACGGCTGAGCTGGACGCGATGCCGGTGCGCAACTACTGGCCCGAGCTGCGCGAAGACAATTATGACATGTACCTGCTGGGCTGGAGCCCGGGCACGTTCGACGCCGAACACCCCGTGCGTTTTCTGGTCGCGACCCCAAACGAAGAAAAAAAGCTGGGCAGCTGGAATTTCGGCGGCTTCTCGAACGCACGTGTCGATGAACTTCTGCCGCAGATTCAATCCGAACTGGATGAAGGCACGCGTCAGGCCATGTTGGACGAGGTCACCAGCATCATTCAGGATGAACAGGTCTATGTTCCGATGTATGTGCAGCCTCTGGTCTGGGGGACGCGCAGCAATATCGAGTTGACCCAACGGCCGGACAACTTCTTCATCCTACGGTGGGTGACCGTAAACTGACAACGCGGTTCAAGGGGCCGGGTCGTTCTGGTCCCTGTTTCGTTAGCGGTATCTTGACCATTTGGTCAGACGCGGCCTAGACAGGCCGATCAACCGGGGATTCTGAATGTTCGCATATATTGTTCGAAGGATGTTCCAATCCGTGATCGTTTTGCTGGTCGTGGGTCTGGTCGCGTTCTCGATGTTTCGTTTTGTCGGCGATCCGATCGACAACATGCTGGGTCAGGAACGCACACAGGCCGATATCGACCGGCTGAGGACGGAACTGGGCCTCGATCAGCCATTTGTCGTGCAATACGCCAAGTTCCTGCAAGGCGCGGTTCAGGGCAATTTCGGCGTGTCCTACCGTCAGGGCCGTCCGGTCTCGGCCATCATCGCCGAACGTGCGCCCGCGACGCTGGAGCTGGCCTTCGTGTCAGGCTTCCTCGCCATCACCATGGGCATCGCGTTGGGCGTCTTCACCGCGATCCGACGACAAGGGGTTGCGGCGAATATCATCATGACGGTCAGTCTGATCGGGGTCTCTCTGCCCACCTTCCTGATCGGGATATTGCTGATCTACATATTCTCGGTCGAACTTGACCTCTTACCCAGTTTCGGCAGGGGTGAGACGGTCATGATCGGGGGCTGGTCAACCGGGTTTCTGACCACCTCGGGCCTCAAGGCACTGATCCTGCCCGCGATTACGCTGGGCCTGTATCAGATGACCCTGATCATGCGTCTGGTGCGGTCCGAGATGCTTGAGGTCCTGCGCGCCGACTACGTCCGTTTCGCCCGCGCCCGAGGGCTGTCGGACAGGGTGATCAACTTCCGCCACGCGCTGAAAAACACGTTGGTGCCGGTGATTACGATCACAGGTTTGCAACTGGGCTCGATCATCGCCTTCGCCATCATCACCGAGACCGTGTTCCAGTGGCCCGGTGTTGGACTGCTGTTCATCAACGCGATCCAATTCGTCGATATACCCGTCATGGCCGCCTATCTGATGCTGATCTCGGTCATGTTCGTGACGATCAACCTGATCGTCGATCTTCTCTACTATGCCATTGACCCGCGCCTGCGTGTCGACGCGAGGGCCACATGACCGATACGATCGAAACCCCGCAACCCGCCTCCAAATCGCGCTTTGCCAAAGCGTGGGACAGCGATTTCGCATGGTCCTTCCGGCATTCGCCCGTGGCTGTCATCGCCTCGGCCGTTGTGCTGATCCTTGTGTTTTGCGCCATTTTCGCGCCCTTGATCGCGCCTTACAATCCGTTCGACCCGGCCACGTTGAACCTGATGAACGGCTTCACTCCGCCGGGCACACCAAATGCGTTTACGCAGGAGACCTTTCTGCTAGGCACGGACGATCAGGGCCGAGATGTGTTCTCGACCATCCTCTACGGGCTGCGCATTTCCTTGTTCGTGGGGGCTGCCGCCGTATTGTTGGCCCTGATCATCGGAGTCGTTCTGGGGCTGGTCGCGGCCTATTTTGGCGGCTGGGTCGAAACGCTGATCATGCGGATCGCCGACGTTCAACTGACCTTTCCGGCCATTCTGGTCGCCATGCTGATCTTCGGCATTGCCAAGGGCGTGACCCCGCCTGAATATCGCGATGAGATGGCAATCTACGTTTTGATCATCGCCATCGCCTTGTCAGACTGGGTGCAGTTTGCGCGCGTCGTCCGCGGGGCGGCGCTGGTCGAGAAGAACAAGGAATACGTGCAGGCGGCGCGGCTGATCGGTCGCGGTTCGATCCCGATCATGTTCCGTCATATCCTGCCTAATGTCCTCAGCCCGGTTCTGGTCATCGCGACGATCTCGCTGGCGCTGGCCATCATCGCTGAGGCGACGCTGAGCTTCCTTGGTGTCGGCGCGCCTCCGACCCAACCTTCGCTGGGAACGCTGATCCGTATCGGGCAGGGGTTCCTGTTCTCGGGAGAGTGGTGGATTCTGTTCTTCCCTGCCTGCACCCTTCTGGCCCTCGCCCTGTCCGTGAACCTGCTGGGCGACTGGCTGCGCGATGCGCTGAACCCAAAACTACGGTGATTTCATGAGCCTTCTGACCATCCAAGACCTCACCGTCGAATTCCCGACCCGCCGCAAGCTGTTCACTGCGGTGGATCATGCAAACCTGTCCGTCAAGCCGGGTGAAATCCACGGTTTGGTGGGCGAATCTGGTGCAGGCAAATCCACTATCGGTGCGGCTGTCATGGGGCTGCTGGAACGCCCTGGACGGATCGCAAGCGGCCAGATCAAGCTGGGCGGCGAGCAGATCAGCGGCCTTGACGCCGAGGCGATGCGCGGCCTGCGCGGCAAGAAGATCTCAATGATCTTTCAGGACCCGCTGACCTCGCTGAACCCTTTGTTCACGGTCCGAGAGCAGCTGACCGAAACCATTCTGGCCCATCTGGGGTGCACCGACGCAGAGGCCAATCAACGCGCCCGAGATCTGATTGACCGGGTGGGTATCCCGGACCCCGATACGCGCTTGGACCAATATCCGCACCAATTCTCGGGCGGGATGCGCCAACGGGTTGTGATCGCCTTAGCGCTGTGTACCGAACCGGATGTGATCATCGCGGATGAGCCGACCACGGCATTGGATGTCTCGGTTCAGGCGCAGATTCTGGACCTGATCAAGGAATTGGCGCGGGAACGGCAGGTCGGTGTTATTCTGATCACCCATGACATGGGCGTCATTGCCGATACGACCGACCGCGTGACCGTCATGTATGCTGGCAAGGTTGTCGAAACCGGAACAACCGCGCAGGTGATGGGGCAGCCGCAACATGAATACACGCGGTCGCTGATCGCGGCGGTGCCACGGCCGACGCTCAAGCTGCACCGGTTCCCTCAGATCAGCTATGGCGGGCGTGAGACGCGCTTTGCGATCGAGGATATGGCGCGCCATTGGCCGAAAGTGGACAATGACACGTCCAAGCCCGTGTTCGAAATTCGCAACCTGACCAAACGCTTCCTGCAACGGCGCGGTCTTTTGCCTTGGGATCGGACCTATTTCACCGCTGTCGATGATGTGAGCTTTGATATCCGTGCGGGCGAAGTTTTCGGCGTGGTTGGTGAGTCCGGCTCAGGCAAGTCCACTGTGGCGCGGATGATTGCAGGATTGTACCCGATCGATGGCGGCTCGATCACGTTTGACGGGCAGTTGGTAAGCGATCTGGGCGACAAAGCAGTGCAGGACGCATACCGCAAGAACATCCAGATGATCTTTCAGGATCCCTATTCCTCGCTAAACCCCAGAATGCGCGTGGACGAGATCGTGGCAGAACCGATCCGCCATCACCGACTCATGAGCGGTTCAGATGTCAAGCGTCGGGTGGATGAGTTGTTGGATCAGGTTGGGCTGGGTTCGGAAGCGGGCCTGAAATACCCGCATGAGTTCTCGGGCGGGCAGCGTCAGCGTATCTCCATCGCGCGCGCCTTGGCGACGCAGCCTCGGTTCCTGATCTGCGATGAGCCGACCAGTGCGCTAGACGTCTCGATCCAGGCGCAGATCCTGAACATCCTGAAGGACCTGCAAGAGCATCTGGGCCTGACGATGCTGTTCATCAGCCACGATCTGCCGGTCGTGCGGCAGATGTGCGACCGCGTTGCCGTGATGAAGGCAGGGCAGATGGTCGAGATCCAAGAGACCGATGCCCTGTTCGCCAACCCGCAGACGGACTACGCCAAGGAACTATTGCACTTAATGCCGCGACTTGATGATCTGTCGACCGAAGGACTGGGCGTTTAGGTCTTGGTTTTGGGGTCCACATAAGTCCAGCGATAGGCGGGCGGGGTTGGTCCCTTGTTGCGGCCACCTTGCTCCATCTGCTCCCATGCGTGAGTCAGGATGCCGACAGAACGGGACAAGCAAAACAACCCGCGCGCCAAGGGTGGGGCAAAGCCTAATTCGGCATAGATCACGGCCGTCGCGCCATCGATATTCATGGGGACGGGTTTGCCTTTGCGATGGGCCAGCTCGTCTTCAATCGCCTGCCCGATCCGCATGAAATCACCGCTGCATGCCCCTTGATCGACGGCTTCGGCGACCAGCGCCATCAGGCGCGGGGCGCGCGGATCGGTCGGGGTGTGAAAGCGATGGCCAAAGCCCGGCAGGATCTTTCCGTGAGTGGTGATCCAGTCGTCCAACGCTTGCCCCAAATCGCCCGAATGCCCTGCAACAAAGTGATAGAGCTGCACCGCCTGCTCTCCGGCCCCGCCATGCACATCGCCCAGCATGTTGACCGCGCTGGCCATCGCGTTGTTCAGGGGCAGTCCGCAGGTCACGGCCATTCTGGCGGCAGCGATTGAGGGCGCTTGCGGGCCATGATCAACGGCCGCGACCAAAGCCGCTTCGAACAAACGGGCTTTGGCTTCGGTCGGTTTCTCGCTACGCAGCATGAACCAGATCATTTCGGCGAAACCCAGATTGCCGATCAAATCCTGGATTGGCTCTCCGCGCAGGTGTATCCGGCCAGGCTCCATGTCGATGATCGAGGTTTGCCACCAATCGGATACATCGCTCATATGATGCCCTCCTTTTTCAAGGCGTCGATCTCATCCTGCGACAGCCCGAGTTCAGACCAGATTGCGGAATTGTCTGCGCCCAATTCCGGCGGTGCAGTCCCAGGATGTTTGCGCGAGCCGTCCATGACAATAGGGCTGCCAGCGAGCTGTAGGTCTTCACCGTGAATGTCCAGCGTACCGATCAAACCCCGCCCAGATAATTGCGGGTCGTCGAGCGCATCGGAGACGGTTAGAACCTGCCCGGTGGGCACTCCAATATCATTCAACTCTCGAACCCATTCCTTTGCCGGTCGCGTGGTCAGCGTGTGCTCCAAATCCGCGCGCAAGGCGTGACGGTTGGTCTTGCGATCCTCTCGTGTTGTGTAGGCTGGATCGTCCAGCAGGTCGTCCCGGCCCAGATGCTGAGCAAGCGCCTGCCATTGTTCATCGCGGTTGGCGGCAATGTTGATCGGACTGTCTGCAGTAGCAAAGGTGCCCGAGGGGGCCGAGGTTGTGTTTTCGTTCCCATGCGCGGCAGGCGTAACGCCACCGATCAGGTGGTTCGAGACGACCCAACCCATCGTAGAAATCACCGCCTCGGTCATAGCAACATCCAGAAACGCGCCACGTGGGGTCGCGTTCAGGGCGGATGAGATGGCGAATGCTGCGGTCAGGCCACCGACCGTATCCGCCAGTGGGTAGCCAACGCGGTAGGGCGCCGTATCTGGCGCGCCGGTGATCGACATGACACCGCTGACCCCTTGAACGATCTGGTCATAAGCGGGATCATCGCGGCGGGGTCCGTTCTGCCCAAAGCCACTGATCGCGCAGTAGATTAGTCGCGGGTTTTCAGCTTTCAGGGTTTCATAGCCCAGACCCAATCGATCCATAACGCCGGGCCTGAAATTCTCGACCAATACATCCGCCGAGTGAACCAGACGTTTCAGCAGCGCCTTGCCCCGGTCGGATTTCATGTCCAGCGTGACGGATTTCTTCGCGGCATTCTGCGCCAGAAAACTGATCCCCATGCCCGCCTTATTGCGCTCAGGATCGGCGCCCAACACCCGGGCAAGATCGCCCGAGCCGGGGCGTTCGACCTTGATCACCTCGGCGCCCATCAATGCGAGCTGGTAGCAGCAATAGGGGCCGGCAAGCACGTTCGTCAGATCTAGAACGCGGATGCCGGCCAGAGGGTCAGTCCCCATCCGCAATCCCCGCGGCCCGTGCCCGCGCACGGCGAGCGCGGTAGCTTGGCAGCAGAACCAGAAGGACGGCGATCACCAGCAGGCCTAGGGTCATCGGGCGTTCCCAGATGAAAGCGATACCGTCATAGAGCTGCATCGAGCGGGCAAAGTTGTCCTCCATCATTCCTCCAAGGATGAACCCGATCAGAAGCGGGGCGAGGGGGTAGTCCGCGAATTTCAATGCGGTGGCGCAGATGCCGAAACCGACGAGGAGCAGTAGCTCGGTCGCGTTGTTCTGGCCGATATAGGCGCCCATCAGGGTGAAGAACAGGATGAACGGGATCAAGAAGTTGCGCGGTACGGCCAGCACTTTGGCGATGTAGGGGATCAGCGGCAGGTTCAGGATCAGCAGCACCAGGTTGCCGATGAACATCGACATGATGACGGCCCAGAAAATCTGCGGCTCATCCACCATCAGGCGCGGGCCGGGTGTCACGTTCAGCGCGATCAGAGCACCCAGCAGGATGGCCGTTGTGCCCGACCCCGGGATGCCCAGCGTTAGCAGGGGCACGAATGACCCGGTACAGGCCGCGTTGTTGGCAGATTCCGGTGCGGCCAGACCTTTGATCGAGCCTTTGCCAAACTCTTCCTGTTCCTGCTTCGGTGCAATATTGCGTTCGACCGCGTAGCCAAGGAAGCTGGCAATTGTCGCCCCCGCACCCGGTAGGACGCCGATGAAGAAACCTTGCACGGATTGGCGACCGATCACGGGCGCGATGGCTTTCGCTTCGTCCTTGGTGATGCGGAGGTCCTTGATTTCTCCGTCGTCGCCTTTCAGGTCTTTGGGTTTCAAGACGAGAAACAGCGCCTCGGGCAGGGCGAACATCGCCATAGCCAGCGTAATGAAGCCAAAGCCGGACTGAAGGTCCATGATCCCCATGGTGAAGCGCGGCAGGTTGAACAAAGCGCCTTCGCCGACGGTTGCCATGATCAGGCCGAGGATTGTCATGATCATGGCTTTGGCGACCTGACCTGACCCCGCAAAGGCCGCGATAGCGGACAGGCCCACGACCATAAGGGCGAAGTACTCGGCCGAGTGGAACAGCAGCGCGACCGAAGAAAGCGCGGGTGCGAACACCATCAATAGAATGGCGCCCAATGTGCCACCCGCGAAACTGGCGATGGCCGCGATGGTCAGCGCCTTACCTGCCTTGCCTTGCCGCGCCATCGGGTAGCCATCGAAACTTGAGGCCACGGTGCCCGCAACCCCCGGTGCGTTCAGCAGGATTGAGGAGGTCGAGCCGCCGAAAATCGCGCCGTAGTAGACGCCTGCCAGCAGGATCAACGCCGCCGACGGATCGCCCATCGAAATTGCGACCGGGATCATGATAGCGATGATCGACATCGGGCCGAGGCCCGGCAACATGCCAATGAAAGTGCCGATCAGGCAGCCGGCGATGACCATCAGCAGGTTTTGGATTGAGAATGCCGTTTGCAGGCCGATCAGAAGTCCTTCAAGCATGTCAGCCTCCGAAAATGCCCGGCAGGGGGCGCATGTAGATGCCCAGCACTTCCTGAACCAGATACCAGACCGCGCCGGTGGCGATGAAGGCGACCGGCAGCATGATGTGCCACTTGCGCTCGCCCAGGATGAAGGAGCCGAGGATCAGGAAGGCAGAAGTTGAGATCAGAAAGCCGACGGGACGAAGGCACAGGGCGTAGATCACCATTAGGGCCAGCAGCATCAAAGCTTGATCAAGGTGGTAGTCGCCCAGACGGCGGTAGTCGATATCCGCCGCTTTCGGTTCGGACTTTTCGAAGCCCAGCAGGATGATCGTGCAGGCGATGATGCCCAGAACAGATAGCACTTTAGGGAAGGTGCTTGGCCAAATGGGGTTGCGTTGCATGAAGGGGGGCAGGCTGCCATCCATCGTAAACCAGGCGGCGTAGCCATAGGCCAGACAGACCCCAAGCAAAACAAGCGCGATCCAGCGATCCAGCGCCATGACATCCCCTCCCTCGTGTTTTTTGTTGATTGTGGCAGAGCGGGCGGGCCGCTCTGCCGTGAGTGGTGCTTAGAGGAAGCCCAGTTTTTTCATCAGATCGCTGATCTGCTGCTCTTGCTGCTCGAGGAAAGTCGAGAAATCGTCGCCCGAGTTGTGGATGTTCACCCAACCATTGCGCGCGCGCACTTCTTCCCACTCGGGGGTGTCATACATCTTGGCGATGGCGTCTTGGTAGGCGGCCAGCTTGTCTTCGGGCAGGCCGGGCGCTGCGAAGAAACCGCGCCAGTTGACGAAGGTGGTGTCGATGCCCTGTTCCTTCATGGTCTGTGCGTCGGGCGCTGCGTCTACACGCTCATCCGCAGTCACACCGATGATTTTCACCTCGCCTGCATTGGCCAGATCAACCGCTTCCGAGAAGCCGGTGGACAGCGCTGCGATCTCACCCGACAGCAAGGCTGCCATGGCTTTGCCGCCTGCATCATAAGGAATGTACTTGACGCCAAGCGCGTCCTTGCCTGCTGCTTCCATCACCATGGCCGCGACCAGATGGTCCATTCCGCCCGGAACCGAGCCACCGCCGATAGCTGTTGCACCCGGGTCCGCGTCATAGGCGGCCAGCAGGTCCGCCATCGAATTGATCGGGCTGTCCTTACCGACAACAATGGCCGCGTAGTCGCCGATTGTGCCCGAGACCAGCGTCAGGTCGCGGAAGTTGTGCGGGAAAACACCCGTCAGTGAGCGGATCACGATGGGTGTCGAGTTCACCATCAGCGTACCGTGGTTGCTGTCGGCGTTTTCGATCAGGTAACCGATGGCTTTACCACCGCCGCCGCCCGACATGTTCTCGTAGGACGCGGTACCGACAAGCCCCGCTTTGGTCAGCGCCTCGCCCGTTCCGCGGGCCGTACCGTCCCAGCCGCCGCCTGCGCCGCCGGGGATCAGGAAGTGGATGCTGTCCACGACCTGGTGGCCGTCAGCCAAAACAGGTCCCGCAAGACCAACAGCGGCCACAGCCGCGATCAGGGCGCGACGGCCCAGTTTGAAAGTTGTCATGATGTCCTCCCATTTGACAACTGGCCGCTTGGCGGCACAGATTGTGGTCAAGAAAACACATCAACCTGACATCAACCTGTCATGCGCGAAAATACTGCGAACGCCTCATGAAATTCCTGCTGGTCGAAGACAATATGGACCTCGCGAACGCTATCGGTTCGCGGATGCGACTGGACGGCCATGTCGTTGATCATGCTGCAACTTTGGACGATGCGACCGCGTTTGTCGAGGCTGAGGAATATGACCTGATCCTGTTGGACATCATGCTGCCCGATGGGGATGGGCGCGATTTCCTCAAACGCCACCGTGCAAGTCATCTGGACACACCTGTCATCGTTTTGACCGCGCGCAGCCAGGTCTCGGATCGAATCGGGTCGCTGGATCTGGGGGCCGACGACTACGTCACCAAACCCTTCGATCACGCAGAGCTTGAGGCCCGCTGCCGCGCCGTTTTGCGCCGTAAATCAGGGATCGCCAAATCGACGATCGAGATCGGCGGTATCGTCTTCGACCCGGTGGCCGGTCATCTGATTGTCGGCGGTGAAACCCTGTCGCTGCGTAACCGGGAACTGCGCCTGTTGGAGTTCTTCATCAACGCGCCCGGTCAGGTGTTTTCGAAACAAAAGCTGGCGGACAGGCTATTTTCCTACGACGACGATGTCTCGGACAATGCTATCGAGGTCTATGTCGCTCGCCTGCGCAAACATCTGGAGCGATCGGAGCTGAAGATTACCACGTTGCGTGGCTTGGGCTACAGGCTGGATCATGTCAGCTAGCCCCGCGGTTTCAGGATCCCTGCGCAACCGTCTGGTGCTGACCTTGATTGGGGGCGCGGCCATTCTGGCGTTGCTTTTGTTCTTTACAGTGCGCAGCTATGCCGCTCGCGTCGCGCAGCAAGGGCAGGACAATATCCTTGGCGCCTCGGTCACCTCGATCCTCGATGCCGTCGCTCTGCGGGACGGAGAGCTTGAGGTCGACATCCCCTACGCCGCCTTCTCGATGCTAAGTACGCCGTCGGATGATCGGGTGTTTTACGCCATCTTTCAGGACGGAGAACTGTTGTCCGGCTACGACGATCTTTCAGCCACGAATGGAACGCCCAAGGGCGAATGGACTTTTCAATCGGGCGAGGTGCGCGGAGAGACCATTCGCCAGGTCAGCGCCAGCCGCACTTTGGTAGGGCTAGGAACCCGGACCGAAGTCGAAGTGGCCCTTGGTCAAACGCAAGACGCATTGGCCGAAACCCTCAGGCAGATTTCACGAAACGCGGCGTATCTGGGGATCGGCTTTTTTACCTTGGTCGCCGGGTTATCATTCTGGGCAACGTCAGCCACAATCGGACAGTTGAACAAGCTGACGACGTCGGTGACTCGCCGGGGCCCACAAGACCTCAGCCCATTCAGAAAACCGGTGCCGCGGGAAATGGCCCCGCTAGTGTCGTCGCTGAACTCTTTGATGGGGCGTTTGGATCAGTCGCTCAGCCAGTCCGAGGATTTCATAGCCGAGGCGGCACACCGGGTCCGGACGCCATTGGCAACGGTTCGATCCTATGCGGATACAACCTTGCAACGTGTTGAAAAAGAAGAGAATAGAGAGGCTTTGCGTTCAATGGTTCGGGCGATTGACGAAAGCTCTCGGGCGGCGGGGCAATTGCTGGATCACGCAATGATCACTTTTCGCGCCGATCATCTGGAGCGGGAAGAGATTGATCTTGTCGCTCTCGTCCGCGATCTGGTTCAGCGCCTTACACCCATTGCCGAGATGAAGGACCTTTCCCTGACATTGGTCGGAGACCCCGTTGTGATCTATTCGGGCGATCCGATCCTGATCCAGAATGCGGTACGCAACATGGTCGACAACGCGCTAAAATATGCCCCTGCCGAAAGCGTGGTCGAGATCGAGGTCTCGCAAGGGACGCAAGCGCAGATCAGCGTGCGCGATCAGGGGCCGGGCTTTCCACCAAGCGAAATTGACACGCTCACCCGGCGGTTCGAGCGCGGTAAGAATGCGGCCGGGACTATTGGCTCGGGGCTTGGTCTAACCATCGTTCAGGATGTCGCGAAGGCCCATGGCGGCGATCTGATCCTGACCAACCGAAAAGGCAAAGGCGCATGCGTTACCTTATTGCTTTGATCCTCACACTTCTGGCCTCAGTCTGCGCGGCCGAGGAGTGGGAAGACCAGCGGGTGTTCAACGCTGCCGCTGATGGTCCGCGTTTGCGCATCATCTCCAGCACCGACACCGCGCTTTTCGCGCCGTTGATCGAGGGGTTCCTGACGCAAAACCCGGACGTCTCCGTAGAGTATCTGGTGACCGGAACCGCCGATCTGAATGCGCGTATGCGGGCAGCGCCTGAGGCGTTTGACATTGTCATTTCCAGCGCGATGGATTTACAGCTGAAACTTGCCAATGATGGGTTCGCAATGCCGCTGGAGAATATGCCCGGTTCGGACTGGGCCCAGTGGCATGACAGCCTTTTCGCCTTTACGCAGGAACCTGCGGCTATCGTCATCAACCGTGCGGCCTTCGCTGGGTATCCCGTTCCGCAAACCCGGCAGGAACTTATCGAGGCCCTGCGCGCGCGCCCCGAAGCCTTTCGTGGAAAGGTCGGCACCTATGATATCCGGCAATCTGGCTTGGGTTATTTGTTCGCTACGCAAGATGCTCGCGCGTCTGAGACCTTTTGGCGTCTGATGGAGGTCATGGGCGGGCTGGACTTGCGTCTGTATTGCTGCTCGGGCGACATGATTGACGATCTGACAAGCGGTTCAATCGCGGTCGCATATAACGTGCTTGGCAGCTACGCAACGGCGCGGGTTGAAGGCAAAGAAGCGCTCGAGGTCATTCTGCCCAGCGATTTTCAGACCACCATGATGCGAACGGCAATGGTGGTGAAAAACACGCAATATCCTGCCGCCGCCGAGGCGTTTGTCCGCCACCTGATCGTTGCAGGGCCTGAGCTGGCACCTTTACCCTTGCTCACGTCACAGCAGGAGCAAGAGGCCGCAGTTATCACGCTGGAGCCCGCTTTGTTGACCTATCTCGACACGCTCAAACGCAAGAAATTCCTGACGGCCTGGGAAGATGCCGTCATTCAGAAATAGCGTGGCCCTCAAGCGCCTTTAGCTCAAGCTGCAGGCCCTTTTCATAGTCTGTTGATCCGTTCTCAAACCGCCACAGGCAATAGGCTGCCATTCGCCACGCATACCACGGACGCAATGCTTCGTAGCGGGCAGCTGTTTCGTGCTCGCCATACGCGGTTAGGAACTGCGCGTGCTCATCTGGGTTCAGTGGTGCGCCGCGATACAGATGCTGCATGGCAGGCGATAGGAACAGGGCCAGATCCTCGCAGGGATCGCCAATTGCCGGGCATTGCCAGTCGATCAGGGTCAGGTTGGAACCGTCCACCAGAATGTTCCCGGCCACAGGGTCGCCGTGGATAAGACACGTTCTTTTTGTTGGCGGCACAGGGTCCTCGGGCCGCATCGCGGTGACGCGATCTTTAAAGCCAGAGGAACACAACGCCAAAAGCTCGGCCCCGTGGCGAGCCAGATCAGCGCTGCCGTTCCGTCCTGTAGGCAGCGGCAAGTCGACCGTAGCGCCATGCAATCTGCGCAGCAAAGAGGCGACCTGAGCCGTGTCACTTTCCCACGGGCGACCCGGCGCGTGATCGTACAGAACCCAGGCGTCGCCCTGATGTTGCCCCGTTGCCCGCAACCGGGGTACGAACCCGTCCTGCTCAAACGCGCGCAGGCACAGCGCTTCGAGGTGGGCATCATTGCGGAACAAGGGGTTGCGCAGTTTGGTTCGGTAAAGCTTCAATACCGTGTCGCCACTCTCCCCCAGAACCTTCCACACCATATTGGTCCGACCCCCAAACAGGGGTTCGAACTGCACGGACCCCGTGATCAGCCCGCGCGAGCGCAGCTGGTCAATCAAGTCTGGTAGAGGCGCGTTGGCATGGGGCAGAGGACGTACCGCTCAGCAAGGGAATCGTGATTTGCCAAGGTTTGGACTGCCTGCCCGACCAGATCAAGCGCCTGTTCGGATCGCCGTCACCTCATCCGAGCGGACAGTGGCCCCACTTTGCAGGGACAGATGCACCGTCCCATCAGCGACTTGGGCCTCAACCACGCGGTTATAGCTGGCGGCCAGACGTTGCGACAACAACTCGTCATCCCTGTAGCTCTCCAACGTGGCGGAATAGGTGCCTTGTCCCAGCGGATTGCCAGAAGCATCGGTTCCAGCCCAGAGGAATTCAGTGTCTGTGTGATTGACTGGAATGCGGTCGATCACGGTACCGGTTGAATTGCGGATCACCATGATGGCCTCATCACTTGTTGCATCGGCCTGAGCAAACAGAGTGACCGGCTGGCCTTCGAATCGAAAGGCCGAGGCTGATCGAACATCAACGCCCACCCAATTGGACAGCTCACTCAGCTTTTGCCCGCCCAAAGCCGTGCTCAAGGAAGACAGCAGGTCATTGGTTTGAACCTGCTGTTCAACCATCGAGAATTGAGCCAATTGAGACGCGTATTCCGAGGAATCCATAGGCTCCAGCGGGTCCTGGTTTCGTGCTTGTGCGGTGAGCATCAGCAGAAAGGTTTCAAAATCCGAGGTCAGCTTGGACGCTTGTGATGCGGCCGAGGTCGGGGTCTGTGCTGCCGTCTGGGCGGAACTTGTAGGAGTGATCATTGGTCAAAGCCTCATATCAATGCCACGGCCCGAAAGATTTCGGGAAATGACCGGAGCGTTTGGCGTATCCGATTCAGCCGAAAGGGAAGGGCCATAGTCGCTTGCCTTCGGGTTTGCGGTATCATCCTGCGCATCGTCCGATGTGCTTAGATCAAACGAGATGTCGCCATATCCAAGGCTTTGGAATTCGGCCTCCAACACGGCAAGATGCCGGCGCATCAGGTCCAGTGTTTCGGGGCGCTCGGCGGCTATTGCCAGGACCATTCCGTCCTCGCGACCGTTGAGCGTAATGGAGACCCGCCCCAGTTCCTCGGGGCTGAGTGCAATCTCGATCGTACCGGAACCCGCGCGAACCTGAATCGCTGCCGCCATCTGCCCGGCGATGGTTCGGGTGATTTCAGCCTTGGCAGCCTGTGTGGCTGGATGCGCAACCGAAGCCGTGTCGCGGACGTTCTGAGACAAGGGCTCTTCGCGCGTGGCAATCACGCCGTCAGTTTCGCGGATCTCTGTGGCAGTTTCGGAATCTGCGTTCCGCACAGACGCCATCACCTGCATCTGCGCGAGAGTTGGTGTGGGTTTGGAGGGCTGAGGCGCAGTTGTCACTGCATTGTTCTGGGGGGCAGCGGCCGGTTCAGTAGGTTGCATCGCAGCCAAGGTTTGTGCCCTCTCAGTTGGAACAGGCTGCCCCGCAATCGGCTTCGCAGACAGGACGTGACCGTCTGAGGCTTTGGTTGAGACCGTTTGGACGGTGTTGGGTTGTGGCTGAACAGGTGAATTGTGCTTGTTTTCGACCTCAAGCCGCTGCGGTGAAGCAACTGAAACCTTATGCATTGCGCCAGAGTCGGTCTTAGGTGCTTCTGCACCCTCGAGTTTCGATGGAATAGGTACAGTTTCAGACCCTTGCGTTACCTGCGTCTCGCTCGGCACTGGCAGTGCGGCCAAGTCCCCAAACACGTGTTCCTCAGGAGCGTCAGGCTGGGTTGGCAGAGGGTCTGCAAGAACTTCTTCTAGGGCAGAATCCTCTGGCACAATGTCCCGTGCAATGGCGGTTTCATCCTCGGCTGCTACCTCGACTTCAGGCTGCGGCGTTTCTTCCTCAAGAACATCCTGAAAGCGCGTGGACGTCTCCGATGTGGTTTCGCGCGTCCCCGGTTTCGTGGCCGTGTTTTGCGTGGGTGTCATCAGCGTAAGAGGGTTAGGCATTTTGCTCCGGCTCCGTCGTGGTTGACGGTCAAACTGCCCAAAGGAGGTTACGTTTATTTTAACCGCTTTCGTCTTTGATCAAGAAAGTTCGATGCAATTTTCGGAGAAGCCGATGAAAATCCCTCCCCTCCAGTCGATGCCGCCGCCGCCCTCAACCCATGAGCGCCTGCAAGCCGCCACAGTCGAGCTCGAGGCGGCGTTTCTGGCCGAAATGCTGAAATCCGCAGGCTTGGGAAAAGCACGCGATTCGTTTGGTGGCGGTGCCGGTGAGGACCAGTTCTCGTCCTTTCTTGTTCAGCAACAGGCCCGGCAAATGGCGCAATCCGGAGGTGTTGGCATGTCTGAACTTCTGTTTCAATCCTTGATGGAGAATTCCGATGACACATCAGCCTAACCTTCTGATCAAATCACTGGAGGAGGTCCTTGACCTTGAGCGCGCCGCGCTTGTGGACGGTGATCTAGAGCGTCTCAATCATATGGTCCCTGAAAAAGAGAAACTGATCGGTGCGATTAACGATCTTCAGGTGCTGAGCAGCGATGATCTGCTTCGCGTCCATCAAAAGGTGGAGCGCAATCAGGCGCTGCTGAACAGCGCGGCCGAGGGGATTCGCGCGGTGGCCAACCGTATGGCGGAGCTGCGCCGCGTGCGGCAGGAATTCAGCACCTATGGGGCCGACGGGCAACGCAACGGATTCACCGTGCGAGGTCAGGCAAAGCTGGAAAAACGCGCATAGGACCAGAGTTGATTCAAATCTGAAATTTCGAGTTGGGCCGCTTTAGCACTCCGTTAGGGGATCGAGGTCAAAGGTGGTGCTGCACCTGAAACAGCGGGTGGCGCGAAGGGCCGGACGGCGCATCGCACAGGTCAGAAAGACACCAAAGCCCGCTGGTCTAGCGGGGTGATCTTGGGCGCTGAAGCCCTAACGCAAAAGGATGGAACTATGTCCAGTATTCTGACAAATAACGGCGCGATGGTTGCGCTTCAGACCCTGAAATCGGTCAACAAAAACCTCGAGATGACCCAAAATGCGATCTCGACCGGCAAGGATGTCGCAACAGCAAAAGACAACTCGGCCGTCTGGGCGATTTCCAAAGTTATGGAATCGGACGTCAAAGGCTTCAACGCGATCAAAGACAGCCTCTCGCTGGGTGAATCGACGGTCGCCGTTGCGCGGAACGCGTCTGAAACTGTCACCAACCTTCTGACCCAGATGAAGGAAAAGATCGTTGGGGCGCAGGAAGACAACGTGGATCGCGCCAAGATCAACGCTGACGTGAGTGCGCTGAAGGATCAGATCGAATCTGTTGTTGGTGCGGCGCAGTTCAACGGTCTGAACCTGGTGAACGGGTCCTCGGGTCCGGCGTCGATCCTGGCGTCTCTGGATCGTGATGCGGCGGGTGACGTGACCGCGTCTTCGATCAGCGTCGCTGCTCAGGATCTTTCGGTTGGTGGCTACACCGCCAAGGGTGTTCTGGCAGGTTCGGACAACGTGACAACTGACAACGACACTGCTGGTTTCACCATGGATAAGACCGGTGGCAGCGGTGACATCGTGATCGACAGCTCGACCGACAACTTCGAAGCGGGCGACAAGATTTCAATTGCGGTGGGTGATCAGGTTGCGACCTATACCGTTCAAGACTCTGATCTCGATCCCTCGGGAACCTATGATGCCGCTTACACGGATGCGATCGTCGCCGTGGGGCTGAAGAACAAGATCGACTCCTTGGGCATCACGGGTGTCGCGATCGACTATGACTCCGGCAGCCCGGGAACCCTGAGTTTTGTGACCGGTACCGCAACGGCTGGTGCTGATGCCGATCGTGACGTGACCATCGCGGCCCAATTCACAAATGCCGGCGCGGGTGGCCTTGGTGCTCTGGATTCGATCGACGTTTCGACCGACGCAGGGGCACTGGCTGCTCTGGGTACCATCGAGGGTCTGATCGACACGGCCATCGATGCTTCGGCCTCTTTCGGTTCGGCGCAGGGCCGGATCGAGACACAGAAAGAGTTCATCTCGAACCTGTCGGACTCGTTCAAATCGGGCATCGGCTCTCTGGTGGACGCCAATATGGAAGAAACCTCGGCCCGGTTGCAGGCGCTGCAGGTGCAACAGCAGCTGGCCACCCAGTCGCTGTCGATTGCGAACCAAGCGCCGCAGTCGATCCTGTCTCTGTTCCGTTAAATCCGGAACCTGGCCGGGGCGTGAATACCGCGCCCCGGTCGTGACTGCCTGAAGACGGCCTATTGGAAGGATTTCAAGTGACACTGCAAAGCTACGCTCAACGCGCCTATGCGCAATCTACCGCTCCGACCCGCACGCCGCGGGATACGGAGTATGAGGCGATCTCGAAAATCACTCATCGGCTCAAAGCAGCAGCGGCCCGGAAGGCAACGGATTTTTCCGGATTTGTTCAGGCATTGCATGAAAATCGGCGGTTGTGGACAGTGCTGGCGACCGGCGTGGCGGACTCGGATAACTCGCTTCCGAAGGATTTGCGCGCGCGGATTTTCTACCTGGCCGAATTTACGGAGCAGCACAGCGCACAGGTTTTGGGGAACACCGCGACGGTAGAACCTTTGCTCGAGATCAACATGGCCGTTCTGCGGGGTCTGCGACACATGAGGGCCGCCGGATGAGTGGCCTGGTCCTGAAACTTGCCCCGAAAGAGCGGGTGTTGATCAATGGTGTGGTGATCGAGAATGGAGACCGCCGCAGCCGGTTTTCGATCATGACACCGCAAGCTAACGTTTTGCGTCTGCGAGATGCGATCCACCCAGACGAAGTCACAACGCCTGTGCGCCGCGTTTGCTATGCCGCGCAGTTGGTACTGTCCGGTGATATGGAGCCTGATCAGGCGCGTCAGCAATTGCTGCGCCGGGTTGAGGAGTTGAGCCAGGTGTTCACGGATTCAGACAGTCGCCGAGTCCTGAGCGAGGCGACCGAAGCGCTGGTGGCCGAACAATACTATAAATGCCTCAAGTCTCTCCGCTCCTTGCTGCCGCGGGAAGAGCGGCTGATGGCGTACCAGCAATGACGTTCCAGCCTGTCATACCCTCTGGCGGCATTGTGGGCTGGCGTTTTTTGCAGCGGACCTATGACGCACAACTGGAGAGCTTTACGAACTCCAGCGTCAACCAGAGGGACAGGCAGTATTTTCTGGAAAACATAAGCAAGGTTCAATCCGCCGAAGACTTGGTGTCGGATCGCCGGTTGCTACAGGTGGCCTTGGGCGCCTTCGGGTTGGAAGAGGACATCAACAATCGGTTCTTTATCCAAAAGATATTGGAGGATGGAACCAGAGCCGATGATGCTCTGTCCAACCGGTTGTCCGACAAGCGGTATCGGGAGTTTTCTCAAGCCTTCGGTTTTGGCCCCGGCGAGGTGCGCAAAACCGGACTGATCACGAATATGGAGCAGATTGCCGAAGACAATCTGGTGTCCCGTTTCGAAGTTTCTGTCGGTGAGACAAATGAGACAATGCGGATTTCCCTCTATGCGCAACATGCGCTTGGCGAATTGGCTGCCGGTGACAGCAGCGCGGATACGAAATGGTTCGATTTGATGGGCTTGCCGCCCTTGCGTCGCATGATGGAGACCGCGCTTGGCCTGCCATCCTCGTTTTCGCAGCTCGATCTGGACAGGCAGCTTGAGGTGTTCAAGGACCGTTTGTCAGGCTTGACCAGATCGGATGATTTGGCCCAATTCACCGAGCCTGAAGCTATTCAGAAACTGACGGATACCTATCTGGCTCGCAGTCAGATCGCGCAACTGCAAAGCACAATATCACCGGCGCAGACCGCTTTGATCTTGTTGGGTGCGGGCTAGAGTTGTTGCATTCTGCACCAATCTTCAGGGCGGCGGGATAGGCCCCAGCTTACGTTGCGCCCCCCTTTTGTCGAAGCAGATCAAACGCAGCGAGCTTAATAATTCGCCGAGGTTAAGCTGGATCACCGACCTCAACATCAGCCGCCGTTCGTAACGCAAAACATGTGACCGGCTGGGACACGTTGCGCAGTTTGATATCGCCGAGCGGGATTGCATTGCAGCATGCGGGCTCAATATCTTGCGAGACGACAATGCGGTACCCGGTCGATTTACTATGCTCACCCAGACGCGCTGCGACGTTGGCGGCTTGTCCGATAACGGTGAAATCCAGCCGCTCGCGCGAGCCGACATTGCCATAGGTCACCCGGCCATAGGACACGCCGATTGAGCAGTCGCAGTGGATATTAGGATCCGCTGAACGCAGTTCGGCGAGTTTTTCGACGATTTCCGTTGCCGCCTGTTGGGCATTCGCGCGGGCCTGCGCGGGTTCTTCGCCCGCTGGGAAAACGGCCAGAACGGCGTCGCCGATGAATTTCAGAACTTCGCCCCCGTTTTCATCCACGATACCCGAGACCGTTTCAAAGAACTCGTTCAGCAGATTGATATAGGCATCCCGGTCAAGGCTCTCCTCCAGGCTGGTCGAGTTTCTCAGATCGCAGAACATGATGGCCGCATCAATCTCATCTCCGTCGCCGCGTCGGATCTCTCCGCCCAGCACGCGCGCGCCTGACCGTTTGCCGACATAGGTTTCCAGCAGAACTTGCGCATTTTCGCGCTGCATAAACACCTCGTAAAAGCGGGCAATAACGGCAGAGCATTCGAACACTAGACCAAGGTTCTCTGTCGTGAACCCATCGGGATGATCGCAGCTGAGCGTAAGTACGTTTGTTCGACCGTCCGAGAAGGGCAGCGGCATGGCGACATAGTCTGTGGCCCCTTTGGCGCGCAGATCCTCGATGATGGGAAAGCTGTTATGTGGGTTCTCGTCGTTCACCCTTTGGCGCACGCCTCCCAGCCCGTTCGAGACATGGCGCAACGGGCTGTTGATAAATGCGGGGTGGTCGTAGATTTCATAAGTGGGCGCGCGGGTCAGGATCTCATCCTCACCCTTTTCCCAAATGAAGTGTTTGCCCGCGATCAAGGGGTGCAAGGACCATGCAAGAATGCTGAGGCGCTGGATCGCTATACCGTGTTCCAGCATCTTTTCGGCCAGCGCCTTGGTGAATGCTTCGGGTGTATCCGAAAGGGACGCCCCACGCATAAGCCAGTCGATCAGCGGACCGCTGATATTGGTGTCTTCGGTGTCGCGCAGTTGGTTCTTGCCCAGGTCGATATCCGTATAGGCACTGGGCATGAACCCAATATGCCCTTGAATTGCAGCACTCTCTGGCAGGGCGTCGTCATAGGCCCATACCGAATTGGCCAGGCGATCTCCGGGCAGATTGATATCGTGATAGGTCGCGGTTCCTTTGAAAGGGCAAAAGGTTTGCAGGCCGGTTTCTCCGCTCAGGTCGACGCAAACATCCGAACGAGGGACGTAGATCGTCGGCGGCAGCCGGGTTTCATACATCACCTTGGCATTCTGGCTTTCGGCCAACAGAAGGCCATCGCGAAAAATCGCGATCCTGTCGGACAGATGTTCGACCGAGATGTCATAACCGTTGGATTTTGGTGTGGTGTGGACGTTCATCGCCATCCCTCCCTTGCCCGGGGTCCCTATAGAATGGGCGTTTTGGTCGGGCATTCCAAGAGGGGCGCGGGTTTTACTGCGGCCAAAAGCGTTTCAAGTTTATGTTGTATCGCTTATTCGCTGCCTCTCCCTTCGGTCGAACGCGAAAAGCGATACAGGGCGCTTCAACGAAAACTCGAAACGCTTTAAACCATCTGGATGACGTCTTTTTCGATCGAAAGCATATAGCCCTTTTTGGCGATGTTCTTGACCAGCAACTCACTGACCATCTGATTGCCCAAGGCGTCGCGCAGCCGTTTGATGCGGGTGGCGCCTGCGGCCTCGTCACAATCGGCTGCATCGCGCCCCGATATCGTCGCCTCGATCTGAGCGCCTGATAGGACCTCATCATCCAAACGGGATTCCGCCAGCACCGAGAGGGTCTCCATGGCCGCAGGGGTCAGTTTGAAATCCATGTTGTTGAGGTAGACGGTGTTCTCTTCGCGGCTAATCAGCAGGGATGTCACCTGGATGCCGGTGCGTTCGATCTGTGCCATGCGCCGGTTCAGCAGTGCAAGCATCACCAGAAACACGAGGGCCGAGATCATCATTGCGCATGCAAAAACCAGCAGCACGTAAATCACCATGCGGTAGCTGGACAGCGTATCGGCAAAGGCCGTCCCCGATTGGGCCAGAATCTCGAGCAACCGGATTTCGGTTTGTGAGGTCAGATCCGCCTCAACAAATAACCGTTCGACGCGGGCGTTGAAGGCATTGGCATCGGGCAGTGTCCAGAACAGGAACAGCGCGGCGGTGATCAGGATCACGACAATGGCGGCAATGCCCAGACCGACAAGGCGCACGCCCGAGCGTCGCGCCTCAGAAACGGAGATAGAATTTTCCGGCATTGGCCTTCCTTTGATCCAACCCTTCCGGCCCGAAAACGGACTGGACATTCAGCAGGGTCCACCCTGAACCGCTGAGGCGCTGGGCGACTTCACTCGTTGCCTGACCCTTGTCGCAGGACGACACCTGCATCACGCCGTAGTGCAGGCGCAGCGGGTTGTCCTGTTTGGCCTTGTAATCGGCATAACATTCCGCGGCCAAAGCCACCGGGGCCACCGATATCAGCGCAGCTGCGACCAGAGAAGAGAAGATCTGTTTCATAAGCTGCATCCTGCGCATGGCTTGGGCTGATATTCAATGACCAAAGGGGTTTGCAGCGCCTGATATCCAATAACACGGGGCCGATATTGCTTGTCTGAGGGGGGTGGACCCAGTGTTGAGGCATCAAAGACGCGGTCCATCACGGGGTCGCCAAAAATCTCGGAAAGGACAGGCATCATGCACAAGAAATTCATCGCTCTGATCATCGCGACGGCTATGGCGATTACCGGCGTATCGGCCTCAAAGGCGCGTGCTGCGGATACGGGGGATATCCTCGGGGGGTTGGCCGCGATCGCGATCATTGGCGCGGGGGTGCATTACTATAACAAGGAAAAGCGCAAGGACCGTGAGAAGGCCGCGCGACAGTACAACCACGTGCAAACCGCGCCTCAGGTCAAGCATACCAAGGTGAAGCCTTTGCCCAGACACGTGGCACGCTATGACCTGCCACAACGCTGCCTACGCCAGCATGACAATTATGGGCAGCGTCCGCTGCTGGGCACAAAGTGCCTCAAAAAGCACTACAAACATGCCAACAGCCTGCCGCAAGAGTGCAAGGTCGGGTTCTGGAATGGCAACAAGGTGAAGCGGGCGTATGAACCTGCATGCCTGCGCCATCACGGATACCGCGTCGTTTACAAGTAACACGGTCGAGCAGGAGCGGTGCGAAACAGCACCGCGCTGAGAGAGGGTGGCGCATGCTGCCCTCTCTTTTTTGTTGCGGCGGCTTTGAAAACGCGGTTTTCCGAAGGGATGACAAAACCGACTTTTGAAATCGAACAGGGGCTGTGCGCGCAGGGCCATATCCGGATTGCAGGCGTTGATGAGGTTGGGCGCGGCCCGTTGGCCGGACCTGTGGTTGCCGCCGCCGTGATCCTGAACCCAGACGATATTCCCGAGGGGCTGAACGATTCCAAGAAGCTCTCGCTCAAGCGACGCACAGCGTTGGAGGCAGAGTTGCGGGAACGGGCCGAGATCGCCGTGGCCGAGGCCTCGGTCGCCGAGATTGATGCGCTCAACATCCTGCGCGCCTCGCATCTGGCCATGGTTCGCGCGGTGCAGGCACTGGAACCAGCGCCCGATTACCTTTTGATCGACGGGAACATGATTCCCAATAACCTGCAGATCCCGTCCGAGGCCGTGATCAAGGGGGATGGCAAATCTGTGTCGATTGCGGCGGCTTCGATCATCGCGAAAAACTGGCGCGATCAGCTGATGGTGGATTTAGCGCAACAGCATCCCGGCTACGGCTGGGAGGCAAACGCCGGATATCCGACAAAACAGCACCGCGAGGCGCTGCAAAATCTTGGCGTGACCCCACATCATAGGCGTTCGTTCAAGACGGTACACAATATCTTGTATCAAGAGTAAATCGTAAGTCGCTGATTCAAAAAAGAAATTGACGGCGAATCGTCTTTGACTCATCCTTGTCTCAACCAAATGAGCGCAAAAGCGCCGTGGATACTTGAGGCAGTGATATGACAACGACCACCAAAAAGGGCGCAAAAGCGCTCCCTTTAAACACGATTCTATCTGGGGACTGCATCGATGTGATGAACAGTCTCCCCGAGGCGTCGGTTGATCTGATCTTTGCGGATCCGCCCTATAATTTGCAGCTAAAAGGCCAGTTGCATCGCCCCGATAACAGCCAGGTGGATGCGGTCGACGATCACTGGGATCAATTCTCAAGCTTCGGTGCTTATGACCAGTTCACGCGTGAGTGGTTGAAGGCGGCGCATCGTCTGCTCAAGCCGAACGGCGCGATCTGGGTGATTGGCTCGTACCACAACATTTTCCGCGTGGGCTCGGCCCTGCAGGATGCGGGATATTGGATTCTGAACGACGTCGTATGGCGCAAGTCGAACCCGATGCCGAATTTCCGCGGCAAGCGGTTCACCAATGCGCATGAAACGATGATCTGGGCGTCGAAGCGCGAAGGCGCGAAATACACGTTCAACTACGAAGCTCTGAAAGCGCTGAACGAGGGCGTGCAGATGCGCAGTGACTGGGTTCTGCCGATTTGCACCGGGCATGAGCGCCTGAAGGACGAAAACGGCGACAAAGCGCATCCGACACAGAAGCCCGAGTCTCTGCTGCACCGCGTTCTGATTGGCTCGACCAATCCGGGTGACGTGATTTTGGATCCGTTTTTTGGCACAGGCACAACAGGGGCTGTCGCCAAGATGCTGGGCCGTGAGTTCATCGGCATCGAGCGCGAGGAAAGCTATCGCAAAGTGGCCGAGAAGCGGATCTCGAAGGTGCACAAATTCGACCGCGAGGCGCTGGAAGTCAGCGCCAGCAAACGCGCCGAGCCGCGTGTTCCTTTCGGTCAATTGGTCGAACGTGGGATGCTGCGCCCGGGCGAAGAGCTGTATTCGATGAACCAGCGCCACAAAGCCAAAGTTCGCGCCGATGGCACGCTGGTTGGCGACAACGTCAAAGGCTCGATCCATCAGGTTGGCGCACATCTTGAGAACGCCCCTTCCTGCAACGGTTGGACCTATTGGTGCTTCAAGCGCGACGGCAAAACGGTGCCGATCGACGTTCTGCGCCAGCAGATCCGGGCCGAGATGCACAACTGATATCACGAAAACCGCCGGTGCCTGTGGCCTGACACAAGGCACTACGCCTTGCCCCGCCGTTCTCGGCGGGGTCTTTTGTTTTCCGATCAGAGGTGATTGCATGGGCGCGTCGCCAGCACCGCCTCAGAGGTTCCTGTCATGAGCGAGACAACTGCCAGCCCATCCAGACTGGAACGGTTCGCCGTTACGCAGCCGGATGCTGTGGATATGGACAACAAATACACCGAAGCCGCGATGCAACGGCACAAGCAGGAGGGTCTGGAACTGGCCGTCCGCGCACGGTGGATTGCTATGGCCTTGACCGGCGTTCTACTGATCTTTCTGAACCCGCAATGGGAGGTGCTGTGGTATCATTTCATCCTGCTTCTCATCTGCGCCAATGGCTGGTTGATCCGGCGGGCAGGGCGGGTTGGCCAATCGCGAACCGAGCTGTTGCTGATCTTTGTCGATCTTCTGATCATGACGCTTGGGATGATTGTTCCGAACCCGTTCAGCGATGATGTGCGGCCGCTGGCCATGCAGTACCGGTTCGACAATTTTCAATATTTCTTCATTATTCTGGCCGCAGGCACGTTGGCCTATTCGTGGCGCACGGTTGTGGCAATCGGCTCCTGGACAGCACTGATCTGGACGGCGGGTTGGATCATTGCCTGGTGGGTGGCCACGCCGATACCGGGGATCAGCCAGAAGGTGGCGGCGGCTTTGCAGGGCTATCCGGACGTCGCAGAGCTGTTGGATCCCAACAGTTTCGATATTCCGCAGCGCGTTCAGCAGGTGATCGTGTTCGTCATGGTTGCGGTGACGCTTGGCGTGTCGATGCGACGGCTAAATCGCTTGTTGATGAGCAATGCAGGGCTGGAGCGGGAGCGGGCCAACCTGTCGCGTTACTTCTCGCCCAATGTGGTCGATGAGCTCAGCCAGAACGACGAGCCGCTAAAGCAGGTGCGCAAGGCGGATATCGCGGTGCTGTTTATCGACATTGTGGGCTTTACGAAATTTGCAGCCGGACGGGACCCCTACGAGGTGATCGAGGTTTTGCGCGGGTTTCATGCTCGGATGGAGGCTGAGGTGTTTCGCCATCATGGCACTTTGGACAAATATCTGGGTGACGGGCTAATGGCGACTTTCGGCACGCCGGTCGCAACGCCTTTGGACGCAAGCAATGCGCTGGGCTGTGCGCGCGCGATGGTTGGCGTCATCGACGATTGGAACCAGGAACGGCTTCGTGCGGGAGAGCATGATATCCACGTCGGGATCGGCGTGCATTTTGGTTCGGTCGTTCTGGGGGATATCGGGGCCAACCGGTTGGAATTTGCTGTGATTGGCGATGCGGTGAATGTCTCGGCCAAGCTGGAGGCGATGACCCGTGATTTTAACGCCCGGATCGTGGTCAGTGATGCGTTGCGGGAGCGGGCGTTGCGCGAGAATCCGAATGGTGGAGCGTTTATGGATGGGTTCCAGAAACGCCTGGGTCAGACCGTTCGCGGTGTCGAAAACCCTATGGATATCTGGGTGTTGTGAACGGCTCCCGCCTGTTTGGACAGCATCAATGATGCAGCCCCTCCAGTTGGGCCGGGCAGCGCGCGGTGCGCGCTGCGGTCACGCCCTTGGGCAGGGGTTCAGTGCTTTGTTATAGGGGTGCCAGTCCGTGATCTCGGGGTAGTAGTGCCGCCGCCAGACGCGCACGCGCGGGTTCATAACGCGGCGCCATAAGGGTGGGATCATCGCGGCGACTGTCATGACCGGGTAGCCGAAGGGCAGTTGCGGCGCGTCCTCTTGCGCGTGGTTTTGCAGCAGCGGGAAGCGACGGTTGGGTTTGTAGTGGTGGTCCGAGTGTCGCTGCAGGTTGATCAACAGCCAGTTCGACGCTTTTTGTGAGGCGTTCCATGAATGCCGGGGTAGAACGTGTTCGTATTTGCCCTCGCCCAAGTGTTTTCGCGTCAGCCCGTAGTGTTCCACGTAGTTGACCAGCTCTAACTGCCAGATCGCGACGCCCGCTTGCAGCAGGAATAGGGCGAGGCCGGGCCATCCTCCGATCAGGGCAGCGAGGATCAGCATGCCGGTTTGCAGGGCCCAGTAGCGCCAGAACGGGTTAGAGCGGTCAGTCCAGGGGCGATCCTTGCGGGCCAGCTTGTCGCGCTCGGCCCGGAAGGCCGAGATCAGGCATTGCCTCAGGACACGGGGGTAGAAGCGGTGGAAGCCTTCGTTGTAGCGCGCTGTCACCGGGTCGCGCGGGGTGCCGACGTGGCGGTGATGGACCAGCAGATGCTCGGACCGGAAATGAGAATAGAGGACCATCGCGAGAAGGAGATCGCCCAACCAACGCTCGGACCGCGATTTCTGGTGCATCAGCTCGTGACTGTAATTGATGCCGATCGTGCCTGAGATGACGCCCATGCCGAAGAACAGCCCGATTTTCGACCAGCTCGACAGGTGATCGCTGTGGGTTGCGTACCAGATCAGGCCAAACAGCGTGAAGAATTGGACAGGCACCCAGAGCTTGGTCAGCAGGATGTACCAATGCAGCGCATCATCGGGGGTTTCAGGGTCGGCGTTTTGCAGGTTTAGGCCGGTCAAGCGGTCCAGAACCGCAAAGGCCCACCATGTGGAGAGGGGGATCAGCAAAACCCACCACCCCCCTGCAAAGGCCGTGGCCCAGATCAGCGGGATCAGCAGGAAGGACACCCAATAGGGTAGGGCGGCTTGCCAGCGCGAGAGGGTTTGAGTCGCGATCATCCATGATGCTCCGAATAGGCAGGTGAACCCTAGCCGGACGGACCGGGCTTGCCCAGCGGGCTTATTGACCCCGCCACAGGTCGTAGGCTTTGCGCATCACCGTTGGCAGGTCGCTTGGTTTGAAGTCATGCTTGGGCAATATCGTCAGCCCATCGGGTTCGGTGCCCTCGGGCAGCGGTGCGATCCAGATCCGCAACACCAGATGGAAATGCGTGAACGTATGGCGCACCTCACCGTTCAGCGCGCGCCACTCTGCCGAAAACGGAGGGGTCTCGGGCGGGGCCTCGGACCAGTCCGAGCCGGGCCAGCCCAGCATGCCGCCCAGAAGACCCTTGTCGGGGCGGCGTTCCAGCAGCAACGCTCCGTTTTGGTGTTGCGCGATGTAGACATGGCCGAATCGCGTGGGTTTCGGCTTTTTGGGCGTCTTCTTTGGCAGTTCCGGCTGCGTGCCAGCAGAGCGGGCAAGGCAGGGGGTCTGTACGGGGCAGATTCCACAGGCCGGGGATTTGGGTGTGCAGATTGTGGCTCCCAGATCCATTACGGCCTGCGCGTAGTCTCCGGGGCGCCGCTCGGGTGTCAGAGCGGCCGCTTTCTCTTTCAGAACAGGTTTTGATCCGGGCAACGGGTCGTGAATGTCGTAGAGCCGCGCCATCACCCGCTCGACATTGCCGTCGAGCACGGTTTCGGGCCGGTCAAATGCAATGGCCGAGATCGCGGCGGCAGTATAGGGGCCTATACCCGGCAGGTCCAACAGCGCGACATAGGTGTCGGGGAACCGTCCGTTGTGCTTATCCGCCACTACACGGGCGCATTTCAGCAGGTTGCGGGCGCGGGCGTAGTAGCCGAGGCCCGCCCATTCCCCCATGACCTGATCATCGGGGGCGGCAGCCAGCGCCTGCACGGTCGGCCAGCGCGTGGTGAAGCGGGTGAAATAGTCCCGCACGGCGGCGACGGTTGTCTGTTGCAGCATAACCTCGGACAGCCAGACCCGGTAAGGGTCCGGCACCACGCCTGCAGCGCGATCGGCGGGGCCAACACGCCATGGCATCTCGCGCGCGTGGCGGTCATACCAGTCGAGCAATTCAGCGCTCAGGTTAAATTCGGGGCTGTCACGCAAGTTTTATCTATCTCACTGTCGGGTTTCGCTGGCGCCTGCTGGCCTGCCTACTACAATAGCGGTGCAGGAGTTGGAAACCAGATGCAGCGCAAACGTTCTTCGACACGCGGGTTCAAACGCACCGCGACATTGCTGAACGATCAGATCAGACGCGCCGGCGAAAGCCGGGGCTTTGCGGTTTCGCGCCTTCTGACGCACTGGGCTGAGATCGTGGGCCAGGACACTGCCGCCATCGCAAGACCCGTGAATGTGGGCTATGGCAGGAACGGAATGGGTGCGACCCTGACCGTCCTGACAACCGGGCCACAGGCCCCAATGCTGGAAATGCAGAAAGAACAACTGCGCGGGAAGGTGAACGCCGTTTACGGCTACAACGCGATCAGCCGTGTGCGCATCACCCAGACCGCTCCGACCGGATTTGCCGAGGGGCAGGCCAGTTTCGAGCACAAGCCGAAACAAGCGAAACCAGAGATCAAACCTGAAATCATGGCCGAAGCGGGCAGAGTCTCGCAGGATGTCCATGATGAAGATTTGCGTGCGGCCCTTGAACGTCTGGGCCGCAACGTTTTATCCAAGCAGAAACGCTGAGAAAGGGCTGAGAATGAGCCGTATTGCAACCGTAATCTGTGCGGCTGTCGCCGTGGCCGCTGGTGGTTATTGGATGACAGCTTCGAACACGACCTCCGTCAATCCTCTGGTCGGCAGCGCCATTGCGCAAGAGGCCGATCTGGACACCTCCACGATCATCGAGATGGTGCAGGGGGCCGAGGACGCGCCGGTCGAGATCATCGAATATGCCTCCTACACCTGTCCGCATTGCGCCACCTTCCATCAGGGTGCGTATAAGCAGCTGAAGAAGGACTTCATCGACACCGGCAAGGTCAAGTTCATCTATCGCGAGGTCTACTTTGACCGCTATGGCCTGTGGGCGTCGATGGTTGCGCGCTGCGCAGGGCCCGAGAAGTTCTTTGGCATCACCGATCTGATCTATCAGGGCCAGTCCGAATGGACCCAAGCAGGTGGTCCAACCGAGATAGTGGACGAGCTGCGCAAGATCGGCCGTCTGGCGGGTATCGACAATGACCAACTTGAGGCCTGCCTGCAGGACGGCACACGCGCCCAGACTCTGGTGGCGTGGTATCAGGAAAACGCTGAACGCGATGATGTGACGGGCACTCCGTCCTTTGTTGTGAACGGCAAGAAGGTTTCGAACCAGTCCTATGAGGACTTCAAGCAACTGATCGAAGACGAATTGGGCAGCTAATTGCCTTTTGGTCGGCCTGTTCTCAGGCCGACCATTCCGGTCAATTGGGAGATGGGGCCGCCTTCAGGATCATCTCTCTGACCTGCTCTGGGTCATTCACTTGCAGCCGGACGGGCAGGGTGACGACCTTGTTGCGAAAAGCTTGCGGTAAGCGCACTGCGTCTTTTTCCGTTGTAACCATCTGAGCGCCAAGCAGGCGGGCCTCGTTTTCAAGCCGGGTCATCAGAGCCGGGGTTAGCGGTTGATGATCGTCGAGTGCCTCGGCACGCAAAAGTTCGGCCCCTTGCTGGCGCAGGTTTTGAAAGAACTTCTCAGGGTGGCCGATCCCAGCAAAGGCCAGAACCCGCGATCCAGCCCAGTCCATACCGGTTTGCAACGGCGCGACAACGCCCGTTGCATGAGGCGCTGATAGCTTGTGGTCCCATTGCGCCACGAAGTCTTCTTGCGCTTGCGTATCGCCCAATGAAAGAATCAGATCGGCGCGTTTCAAGCCGACCTCTACGGGTTCGCGCAGGGGACCGGCTGGCAGGCACAAGCCGTTGCCGAACCCACGCTGGGCATCCACCACGATGATCGAGAAATCCTTTGCGACCGACGGATTCTGGAAGCCATCATCCAGAACAATCACGCTTGCGCCCGCCTCTGCCGCGGCGCGCGCACCTGCGGCACGATCCTTGGCGACCCAGACCTCGGCGAACATGGCCAGCAGAAGCGGCTCATCCCCGACCTGAGCGGCGCTGTGTTTGGCGGGGTCAACCCGAACTGGGCCTTCCAGCGACCCGCCATGTCCGCGCGTGACGACATGCGGCTCGTGCCAGGCGTTGCGCAGCTGTTCCAGTACCCAGATCACCGTGGGGGTCTTGCCGGTTCCGCCTGCGTTCAGGTTGCCGATGCAGATTACCGGCACACCCGGTTTCAACCCGGGATGAGAGCTGACCCGGCGAGCCGTCGCCGCCGCATATAGCCGCCCCAATGGGCTGAGTAGTCGGGCACGCAGCGCCGGGCGTGCGGGGTCCGAGTTCCAGAAGTCAGGGGCGCGCATCGTGGTTACTCCGCTGGTCCAAAAGGTCCTGCAGCATGTCGACTAGCCGCTCGGCCTGTGGTGCACCTTCGGTGATCGCCTGCCAACCTGCCAGCGCCATCCCCGCCGCGCGATCCGGGGCCAGAAGGGCGACGACCGCATCTCCAAGCTCGGTCGCGGTTTTGACAGGATGGGCGGCACCGGCCTCGGCAAGGCGGGCATAAACCGTCTGATAGATATCGACATGAGGGCCATAGATAACCGCCGATCCCAACGCGACAGCATCCAGCGGGTCCTGCCCGCCCGCGCCGCGTTCCAGCGAGCTGGCCATGAAGGACACAGGTGACACACGCTGCCAAAGGCCAAGATCTTCGGGCTCAGAGCTGACAATCACCTGCGTCGTGTCCTCGATAGGGCCGCCGTCATCCCAATTGGAACAGCGCAAGTCCATGGTTTCAAGCCGTCGCTGCAGCGGAGCGGCCTCGGCCCGGTCTGCCACCTGCAAGATCAACGCCAATCGCGGCAGAATGCGCAGCGCTTGCCGATGGGCGCTGAGGACCGAGATGAACTCCTTCGCCTGAACCCGCGCCGCCAGCCAAACCGGACGTCCGGCGAGGGCGTGGTTGGTCTCGATCAACTCGTCCTCGGGCCAGGGTTGCGGGTTCGGGCTGAACTGCAGCGGCGGCGCTTTGCGCACTTTGGAGGAGGCAACCCCCATTCGCCGGATCTGGCGGGCCGTTTCGTCGGTGGTGGTGAGTATATGTTCGAAGCAATCGAACGTATATCTGCTGATATCCGGCAGCCACCGCGCATTGCGGGACAAGACGACATCCAACTGCGCCTCAATCAGAAGCATCGGGATTTTGCGCTCTTCCGCGCGGGTGATGATGCTGGGCATCAATCCCCCTCCGACCCACAGACCCAGATCGGGTTTCCAATGGCCCAGAAAAGCCCGCGCTGCGCCGGTTTGTTCGGCGGGCAGGTTGACCATGGGAAAGGGGCTTCCTGTCCAGCGGCTCAGGTCGATCTCGGGCGGGGCGCTCAGCAGGATCGACAGGCCGGGTCGGGCCTGTTGCAGTCTGAGGCAAAAGTCACTGATTGCACGCAAGCGGTCGCGTGTTGCGATGTGAACCCAGACAAGCTCTCCGTCCGGGCGGGGCTGATCTGGTCGGATGTTTTGCTGTGCACCCCCCCAGGACAGGACCCGGTAGGCCGCAAGGCTTAGAGATCGCGGTTTGCTCATGGGGCGATGCCAGGGCCGTTCGGATCAAGCCGGGACGAAAGCTGGTTGTGGATATCCTGCGCCGTGGCAAGAACGCCATTCAGCTGGGGGCGCGCGTTGTTGAACCGCAGGGGCTGGCCAGCGCGGTCGGTGCATATCCCTCCAGCCTCGCGAATGATCAGGTCGCCCGCCGCGATATCCCATTCCCAACTGGGTCGCAGGGTCAACATGCCGTCAAAACGCCCCTCGCCGACCAAAGCCATGCGATAGGCCAGCGAAGGGCGATAGGCACGGTCAAACACCGGCACGTCACCATCGCGCCAATGGTGGCTGTTCATGTTGGGCTTGGCGGCAAGAATTGTGGCAGCCCCAAGCGTCGAAGCCTCCGAGGCGCGGATTGGCGCACCGTTCAGGGTGGCGCCCTGACCTTTCGCCGCCGAATAGAACAGGTCGCGCAGGGGCAGGTAGATCACAGCTGCGGTGACTTCTCCGTGCTCAGTAACGGCCAACGAATGTGCCCAGGTGCGCGAGCCTTCGGCAAAACTGCGGGTGCCGTCAATCGGGTCGATAATGAAGGCGCGGTCCCGCGATAGGCGGTCCGGACTATCCTCGGTCTCTTCGCTGAGCCAGCCATAGTCGGGCCGCGCCGTGGGCAGCATCTGTTCCAGCATTTCGTTGACGGCCAGATCGGCCTCGGTCACCGGTCCGGCACCGTCGGGCTTGTCCCAACGCTGGGCCTGCGCGCCCGAGAAACGGGTCGCGATCTCTCCGGCCTTGCGTGCGGCGTCAATCAGCAGTGGCAGGTCAGTTGCCGGCAAGGGTCATCCCTTCGATCAGCACCGAGGGCACAACGCGCGACAGATAAGTGCGCGCGTCATTGGCCGGGATGATCCGTTTCAGCATGTCGCGCAGGTTGCCCGCGATGGTGCATTCATTGACTGGATGCGTGATTTCACCATTCTCGACCCAAAAGCCAGAGGCCCCGCGCGAGTAATCCCCCGTATTGGGGTTGATCGTCGATCCGATCATCGAGGTGACCAGCAACCCGGTTCCCATATCGCGCATCAGATCCGCGCGGCTTTGGGTGCTCTGGGTCAAGCTGAGGTTCCAGTTGCTTGGCGAGGGCGGCCCCGAGACACCGCGCGCTGCATTGCCGGTTGAGGTCATGCCAAGCTTGCGGGCGCTGGCCAGATCCAGCGTCCAGCCGGTCAGCACTCCGTTCTCAACAATCGCCCGGCGGCGCGTTGCCAGCCCTTCGGCGTCAAACGGGCGTGAGCCTGAGATACGTGGGCGGTGCGGGTCTTCGATCAGCGACAGATGCTCGGGCAATACCTGTTCGCCCAGACAATCCTGCAGCCACGACGCCCCACGCGCGATCGCCGCGCCGTTGCTGGCGGCCAGCAAGTGCCCGATCAAAGATGATGAAATGCGCTCGTCAAACAGTACTGGAAAACTGCCCGTTGCGGGCTGTCGCGCGCCAACCTGTCCGACCGCGCGTTCTCCGGCCAAGCGCCCGATCTCCTCGGCGTCCCGCAGGTCGGCTTGGAAGGTGCGGCTGTCGCCGTCAAAGTCCCGCTCCATCCCGGTGCCTTCGCCCGAGATCGCAACGCAGGATGTTGACCGGCTGCTGCGCGCATACCCGCCCGAGAATCCGTTGGTGGCCGCCAGATGCACCATATGTGTGCCATAGCCCGCCGCCGCATCCGAGACTTGCGATACGCCGGAAACAGCCAGAGCTGCGGCCTCAGCCGCCAGCGCATCTTGCATCAGCGCTTCGGCAGAGGGTTCGGGGGAGGGATCAAAGAGCTCAAGCGCGTCGAGATCCCAGCCGTTGGTCAATTCCTCGCTGGCCGCCAGACCGGTAAAAGGATCTTCGGGCGCTTCGCGCGCCATGGCGATGGCCCGTTCGGCCATGGCCGTCAGCGTTTCGGGACGGCTGTCAGAGCTTGAAACAATGGCCTGTTGCTTTCCCAGAAACACCCGAAGCCCCAGATCGGTGCCTTCTGAGCGTTCCGCATGTTCCAGCGCGCCGCCACGTACCTCGACCGATACGGAAGATCCGTCGATCACGATGGCATCTGCCGCCTCTGCCCCGGCGAGGCGTGCGGCGTCAAGCAATTGCTGGCTGATTTCTTCTGGTGTGCGGGTCATGCGGCCTCCGGATGTGTTGCCAAGGACCTAGCCTTGCACCGCGCCTCTCGCAAGACCCTGACGGTATTGTGTGGGAGGGCCGATCACTGGCGGCCCTCTCTGATATCATTACTTAATGCGCTGACCATTGGCCTTAATCTGACCGTCTTCAGTGAATTCGATTGTCGAATTCAGCGTGTCGGGTTCATCACCCGGAACAGCCATCATGCCCATCATCATACGCGCACCCAAGGCGTCGTTGTCGGACATCAGGCCCATGCCGATCAGTTTGTCGATCAGTGCGTTGGCCCCAACCAATTGCAGGTTCGCAACGCCAGTCGGAATGGGCATGCCGAATTCGTCGAGATTCTCGTTGTCCAACGTGAAATCACCGTCCCCGGTCAAGCGCGCGCCAACCATCGAGACCAGCAATTCGTTGATTTTCAGCGAATGCAGCTCGGCTGGGACTTCTGCTTCTTCTTCAAGGGCTGCAGCCTGTTCCGGATCGAAGATGTTCAACAGAACTTTCGCCGTGCCGGTCGTGTCCAGCGCAATGGTGGCCGGATCGCGCGGCAGGTTGCCTGCCGGGTCGAAAATGCTCCAGAGGACATCTGACATGGTGAAATCGGTCAGGTTCAGGCCGAAGGCGAAGGGTGCGGCCTCCTCCGATTCCTGCACCGGGATGTCTAGGTTCAGACCCGCCTTCGCCATTGCGATTTCGATCGGAAAGGGCAGGTCGCCCGTAGTCACTGCCAGTTTCGCGTCATTCTGTTCTAGATCATAGGCCACACGCTCGCCATCTACGCTGGCCTCAAGTCGGCCACCTTGGGACGAGCTTGCCATGGTGAATTGCTCACCTTCGCTGACGCCGCTGATGTCTGTCTTGCCCGAGCCATAGGCGACCATGCCGGAAAAGGCGAAGCCTGCGTCATACAATGCCTGCGGGTCGGCCAGATCGAACCCAGAGGGCAGGACACTGTCGCCGCTGGATGTCAGGCCGTTCAGTAACCCGTCAATCAACCCAGATTCCCTGGTTTCGGGGTCTTTGAAGCTAAACTTATAGGCCATTTGGTCGGCGTCGAGCGTCTGCGTGATCTCGCGATTGTCGCCGATCAGCATGCGCGATGTGCCAGCCATACCTGTAAATTCGATACCACCTTCCAGCGCATCTTCGGGAATTGGCTCGTCTCCGCCCTCGATCGAATCCAACACAATCCCGAGGGCTGCTGCCGAGTAGTCATAGGTCATGTCGGACGGATCACCTGACACAACCATTTCCAAATCTGTCTGGCTGTAGGTCAGATTTGCTGTGAATTTTTCATCTTCAACGCCGCCCGAAATGACCATCGGAAAGCTACCGGGGAAGCCGACGTTGACGGTGCCATCGCCGTTTTCGGTCAACGTGACCTCGGGCATGGTCATCTGGAACTGTCCGTCCTCTTCGGGGAAGTCCATGGACAGGGTCATATCGTTGATGGTCATGACATCGCCAGCGCTGCTGGGTTCGCCCTCGACCGTGTAACCTACGGACCGGAAATACTCTTGCCAGTCGTTCCAGACGTCATTTGCAGTCAGGTCGGCATATGCACCTTGAGTTGCGACGGCATAGGCCAGAACGGCGCCACAGCTGCGGCGGATGAAAACAGACATAAGGTAACCCTTCTTGATCAATTTGCGCGCATGGTCGGGCTTGTGGCAGGCATCGTCAAGGGGGCAAGGGCTGGACCCTTTCCCCGTTTCCGCGTTACGCCTGTAGCCAAAGGTCAGCCCAAGACGTGAGGAGCGTTAAATGCAGGGAAAAACAGTACTCATAACAGGGGCCAGCCGCGGAATCGGCGCCGAGGCCGCGCGCGTGTTTGCCGCAGCGGGGGCGAATGTCGCGCTGGTGGCCCGTAGTCATGATCAAATTGATACGCTTGCGGCTGCGTTGGGTGACAATGCGATGGCACTGGCCTGCGACGTCAGCGATTTCGCGCAGGTCGAACAAGCGGTGGCCGATTGCGTCGCGCGTTTCGGCGGTTTGGACGTTCTGATCGGCAATGCCGGTGTGATCGAGCCGATCTTTCACCTGTCAAATGCCGATGTCAGCGCCTGGAGCCAAGCCATTGATATCAACCTCAAAGGTGTATTCTACGGGATGCGTGCCGCTCTGCCAGTGATGCGGGCGGCGGGTGGAGGGACGGTTCTGACCGTCTCGTCCGGCGCGGCGTCGAACCCGGTTGAGGCGTGGAGCCACTATTGCGCCTCGAAAGCCGGTGCGAAAATGCTGACGGAATGCCTGCATCTGGAAGAGGCTCATAACGGCATCCGCGCCATGGGCCTGTCGCCGGGAACAGTGGCGACCGATATGCAGCGTGTCATCAAGGCCAGCGGCATAAACCCTGTCAGCCAGCTGGACTGGGATGTCCACATCCCGGCGGATTGGCCCGCACGGGCACTGCTGTGGATGTGTTCTTCTGATGCCGACGAATACTTGGGGGCCGAGATTTCCCTGCGCCAGGACGACATTCGCCAAAGGATCGGCCTGACGTGATTGAACTGACCAAGGAAGACGGGTTGTGGACCGTCACGATCAACAATCCAGGCAAGGCCAACGCACTGACCGGCGCGATGTTGACCGAGCTGGTCGAAATTTCTGAGGCCGCGACTGAGGCGCGCGCCTTGATCCTGACCGGTGCGGGCAAGGTCTTCAGCGCCGGTGCTGATCTGGAAGAAGCCCGCGCGGGGCTTGCAACCTCGGACGTCTGGGAAAGGTTGTCAGGTGCAATCGCGGCGCTGCCATGCCTGACCGTTGCGGCATTGAACGGAACGCTTGCGGGCGGTGCAAACGGCATGGCCTTGGCCTGCGACCTTCGAATCGCGGTGCCTTCGGCCAAGTTCTTCTATCCGGTGATGAAGCTGGGCTTTCTGCCGCAGCCCTCCGACCCGAAGCGCATGGCCGCTTTGATCGGGCCGGCGCGCGCCAAGCTGATTCTGATGTCGGGCCAGAAGATCTCGGCAGAGGAGGCGTATGCGTTCGGTCTGGTGGATCGCATCGCCTCGCCGGACGATTTGATGCCGACGGCGCGCGCGCTGGTGGCCGATAGCCTCGCGGCCAAACCAGAGATCGCAGCAGGGATTGCAGAGCTTTGTCGCTGAGGTTGTCCGCAGTCAGGCTGCGCGTCGCACATCCGGCTCGTCTGGCCGGGTTCTATCGAGATACTTTGGGTATGTCGGTCCAGGAAATCGGCGATTCCCGGCGTGTAGGATATGCCGGCGAAGATGCTGATCTGCTGCTGCTGCCGGGGGGTAGGGGGTATTCCCACGATCGGGGGCATCGCTATTGGAAGGTCGGGATCACTCTGCCTGATATCGATCTGGCCGCCGAGGCGCTGCGGGCCAAAAGCTACGCTGTCAGCGAGCCGCGTCAGTTCCTCGATATCGGGTATATGGCGCATCTCAGCGACCCCGAAGGCTTTGTGATCGAGCTTTTGCAGCATGACTTTGAAGGCAACCGCCCGGAAAATTCCGCCGACCCTGCGGCCCCGTTCGCCGGCGCGCGAGTGGGTCAGATCACCTTGCGCACTGGGGATATCTCCGTCGAGGATACGTTCTGTCGTGCTCAGGGTATGAAGCTTCTGTCGATGCAGGACGTAGCGGCCTATGGGTTTGACCTGCATTTCTATGCCTTCACGCAAGAGGCTCCGCCTGATCCTGACCTTTGGACGGTCGAGAATCGCGAATGGCTCTGGAAACGCCCTTACACAACGCTCGAGTTCCAGCATGTGCAAGGAGCCCAATTTGCGCCTATTCCCGACTATCAGGGGATCGAGGTCGAGGGTCTGCCCTCCGCGCTTTCGGATGCGTTTGGCGATCCGGTTCTGCCTAGCTGATCAGCGCCCGCGCCGTTTGCCCGGAACTTTCGACCGGAAAACAGGCGGACGCTTGCGAACCCAGTTCAGGAATTTCTCAAGCCTTGGATGGGCGCGCAGGGCCTCGACCGTGTTGAAGCTGCGCGCCAGCTCTGCCTCGGACAGGGTGGCGTGGACTTCTTTGTGGCAGATCTGGTGCAGTAGAACGGTCGGCCCGCCCTTGCCTCCTTTGAGTTTTGGGATCAGATGATGCAGGCTGCCGCCGCCATCGGGAATGGGGCGGTCGCAAAGCGGGCAGATCGGATTGCTGTTCGTCATGGTTGGGAATGATGCGCCTGCGGGCGGCGAAGGCAAGAGGGTGAGGATGGCGCAGGCAGTGGTGATCGGGGCAGGACCGGCCGGGCTGATGGCGGCCGAGCAGCTTGCCCTTGCCGGTCACTCGGTTCTTGTGGCCGAGGCCAAGCCCTCGGTCGCGCGCAAGTTCCTGATGGCCGGAAAGTCGGGTCTGAACTTGACCAAGGATGAGCCCCTTGAGGCACTGATCCAATCGTATGAAGAAGCCGCAGACTGGCTGCGCCCGATGCTGGCTGAGTTTGATGCGCAGGCCGTGCAGAACTGGGCGCGCGCCTTGGGGCAAGAGCTTTTCACCGGTTCAACAGGGCGTGTGTTTCCAACCGCTATGAAGGCCTCACCCTTGCTGCGTGCATGGCTCGCGCGTCTGGCTGATCGCGGTGTCGAGATCCGAACCCGCTGGCGATGGACCGGGTGGGAGGGGGAAGCGCTGGTTTTTGATACCCCGGATGGTCCGCAACGGCTGCAGCCCGACGCAACCGTGCTTGCCATGGGCGGGGCCAGCTGGGCGCGGTTGGGCTCGGATGGAGCCTGGGCGCCATGGCTGGCAGAAAAAGCTGTGCGGCTTGCGCCATTTGCACCCGCAAATGCTGGGCTTTTAGTCGACTGGTCGGATCACATGACCGTGCATTTTGGCGCGCCGATCAAAGGGGTCGCGCTACAAGCCGGAACCCGGCGCACACGGGGCGAGGCGGTGATCTCGGCCCGCGGCTTGGAAGGCGGGGGTATCTACTCTATCTGCAAGCCGGTGCGAGAGGGGGCGCCCCTGACGATCGACCTGATGCCTGACCTACCTGTCTCAGAAGTGGCGGCACGCCTGGCAAAACCGCGCGGCAAGGCGAGCTTGTCCAATCACCTGCGCAAAGCCCTGAAACTTGGACCGGTGCGAACTGCTTTGCTGATGGAGTTTGCCCGCCCCCTTCCAGACGCACCCGACGACGTGGCCGCACTGATCAAAGCCCTGCCGGTACGCCACGCAGGATTGCGCCCGATGGATGAGGCGATTTCGACCGCCGGAGGCATCACACGCGCTGCTGTGAACGACGAATTGATGCTAGCCGCGATGCCCGGAGTGTTCTGCGCTGGTGAGATGTTGGATTGGGAGGCACCTACCGGCGGCTATCTTCTCACCGCCTGTCTGGCGACGGGGCGCTGGGCAGGAAGGTCGGCGGGCGACTGGCTGAACCGCTAACGCGACCGGGCCAGCATCGCCAGCCGGATCATCGCGCGTTCGACCAAGGCCATCGCGGGGGCCGTTTGCCCTGCCGAGCGCAGCGACAGGTCGGTATCTGTCAGCACTGTAAGCGCCGTCTGCAGCTTTGGCGCACCCCAACCTTGAGCCTGCCGCAAAATACGGTCGCGTCGTTTGCCATAGACCGGCGGGCGCAGCTTGCCGATTCCCTGCGCTGCTCCGCCGGGGTCGGAGGCACAGGCGTAAAGCGTGCGGAAATGCCGAGTCGCGCCGATACACAGCGTCACCCCGTTGGTGCCCTGCGCCTGCAGGCGACGGATCAGCGGCCCGATCTCTCCGGCGCGGCCTTCGGCGACCACATTCAATACATCATCCAGCGCCGCTTCGGTTGAGCGGGGCGCGCAGGCTTCGATATCTTCCAGGCTGAGCTCGCTCTCGTCGTCGCGTTTATACAGCGACAGCTTTTCGACCGTTTGGGTGAAATCTCCGGGGCTGAGGCTGACCGCCAACTCTCCCAGCGCCGACATCGCGTCGCGTGGGATGTTCTGCAATCCGGCTTGAGTCAGAATCCGTTCAACCTCGGCCCGAGAGGGCGGATCGTCATAGATGCCCACCGCATAGGCTGCTGGATGCGTTTCGAAGGCCTTGCGGATTTTCGAGCTGGCTTTCAGCTGGCCAGCCGTCACGATGATCTGAGCATCTCCGGGCGTCCAATCCTCAAGCGCAGCAAGGATCGAGGGTGCGGCGGTATCGGTTGCCTCTTCCACGAACACCGCGCGGGGGCCGGGGAAAAAACCAACCGCTTTGACCGCATCCAGCAATAGCGCCGGGTCGCCGCGCAGATCGCTGCCAGGCATTCGGGTCAGACGCATCTCTTCTTCGGCATTTGCCCCAAGCAGGGCGGTCAAGACCTGTTGGCGCTTCAAAGCCACGCGCATGGTATCGGCGCCGTAGATCAAAAGCCCGGTTTTGTCCGCGTCCGGTCTGGCAAAATACCCGTCAGCCTCGCGCGGGCTCAACTTCATGAGGTCAGGTCCGGCGTCGCATAGAGGCGATTGACGATCTGGTCGGACAGAATCACCATCAGGCGCTCTCGGGCGTCGCGCTCATCCGCCAGGGTCGAAACGGTGGAACCTGCCGCCGAATAGCCCACGAAATCCGTGACTTCGCCCGAGGCCAGAATCTGCCCGGTTTCATTCGATTTCAACGTGTATTCGGCGCGCCCGTCGATGGACAAACGGTTGATTTCGTTGGTGGACGTGATCGCAGCAGCCTGGACGGCGGTCTCAACACGGACATCCAGACTGTAGGCATTGCCTGAGGTCGCGCTGCGCCCCAGCTTTTGTTCGAGGTTTTGAACCAGCAGGTAACTCTCGACCGTGTTCGGGGCCGATACCTCAACCTTGCCAAACAGTTCCGAGCCCGCCCCACCGGGCGCATAGATCGGTTCAAACCCGCAGGCGGCCCCAAGAAAACAGGCAGCCAGCGGGGCAAACAAAAAACTTCTGCGGTTAAACGACGACATTCACGATCCGGCCCGGGACAACAATCACCTTCTTCGGCGCGGCTCCCTCCAACGCCTTTTGCACAGCTTCGGTGCTGAGCGCGATTTTTTCAACCTCATCCTTAGGCATATCCTTGGGAACGCTGATTTCCGCGCGGCGTTTGCCGTTGATCTGGATCGGCAGGGTGATCGTATCATCGACCAACATCGCCTCATCCGCGACCGGCCAAGCAGCTGTTGCCACAAGACCCTCACCACCCAGCAGCTGCCAGAGTTCCTCGGACAGGTGCGGCGTCATCGGCGACATCAACTGTGCCAAAGTCTTAGCGGCTTCGCGCTTGGCCTCGGTCCCTGCTTTCGACTTCGCCAGAGTGTTGGTGAAGGCATAAAGCTTGGCAATCGAGGCGTTGAAGCCAAAGGATTCGACTCCGCCCGAGACATCATGGATCGCTTTGTGCATCTCGCGCAGCAGAGTTTCGTCTTCTCCATTGGCCGGAACGTCCGACTCGGCGATTTCGGACGCGATGCGATGGACACGGCTAAGGTGCTTGAACGCGGCCTCGGCGCCGGAGGCTGTCCATTCCACATCCCGCTCGGGCGGCGAATCGGACAGGACGAACCAACGGGCGGTATCTGCGCCGAAGGCCGAGATGATGCTGACCGGGTCCACGACGTTTTTCTTGGATTTCGACATTTTGGCCGAAGGGATGACTTCAACCTGTTCGCCCGTTGCTTTGAGAACGAAACTTGTTTCCCTGGAAACTCGGGGCGATCCGTCGGGCTTAATCACCAACCCATCGCCAGAAACCTGCACCGCTTGGGTGTTTTTGGCGAGGTTCGCTTCGTAAGCTGCCGTTGTCGTCACATCCTCGGGCAGGTGATAGACCGGGCGACCATTGGCGTCGCGCGTCTGGTAGATCTCATGCGTGACCATGCCTTGGGTGAAGAGTGCGTTGAACGGCTCGATGGCCTTTTTCGGCAGATGGCCGGTGATCTGCATCGCGCGGGCGAAAAAGCGGGAATAGAGCAGGTGCAGAATCGCATGCTCAATACCGCCTATATACTGGTCGACATTCATCCAGTACTCGGCCTCTGCCAGATCGGTCGGCGTTTCCGCGCGTGGGGCGGTGAAGCGCGCGTAGTACCAGGACGAATCGACGAACGTATCCATCGTGTCTGTTTCACGCTTGGCCGGTGAGCCACAGGACGGGCAGGACGTATCCCGCCAGCTAGGATGACGGTCGAGCGGATTGCCGGGAATCGAGAAGTCGATGGCTTTGCCGTTTCCGTCATCATAGGGCAGCTCGATCGGCAAATTTTCTTTCTTCTCGGGGACCGTGCCGCATTTTTCGCAGTGGACCACGGGAATCGGGCAGCCCCAGTAGCGCTGGCGGCTCAGACCCCAGTCGCGCAGACGGAATTTGGTGACACCTTCGCCCCAACCGGCCTTCTCGGCAAAATCGACGGTGGCGTTGATGGCCTCTTCGCCGGTTGCCTCGGTCAGACCCGCGAAATGGTTCACCCAGCGGACTTTCTCGGTTTTTGGCGGAACGAATGCGAGCTTGTCGACCGGAGTATCATCGTCCAGCGCAAAGAACGTATCGACCACGGGCAGGCCGTATTTGCGGCAGAAATCCAGATCGCGCTGGTCATGGGCCGGGCAGGCGAAGATAGCGCCGGTGCCATAATCCATCAGGATGAAGTTCGCGATCCAGACCGGCAGTTCCCAATTCGGATCCAGCGGGTGCTTGACCTTGATGCCAGTGTCATAGCCCAGCTTCTCGGCAGTCTCGATGGCCTCTTCTGTGGTGCCACCTTTGCGGCATTCAGCAACGAATTCAGCGACTTCTGAGTTTTCAGCCTCAAGCTGTTTGGCAATCGGGTGATCTGGTGAGATACCGACAAAAGACGCGCCCAGCAGGGTGTCGGGGCGAGTCGTGTATACGGTGATCGGCTCACCTCCATCGGTGCGTTCAAAGCCAAATTGCAGGCCACGCGACTTGCCGATCCAGTTCTCCTGCATCAGTCGGACTTTGGCGGGCCAGTTTTCAAGCGTGTCCAAGGCGTCCAGCAGCTCCTCGGAATAGTCCGAGATCTTGAAGAACCATTGCGTCAGCTCGCGCCTTTCCACCAAAGCGCCCGAGCGCCAGCCGCGTCCGTTTTCGACCTGCTCGTTGGCCAGAACGGTCATATCGACCGGGTCCCAGTTCACGACGGCGTTCTTGCGGTAGACCAGACCGGCTTCGAGCATATCGAGGAACAGTGCTTGTTGCTGGCCATAATATTCCGGGTCACAGGTGGCAAATTCGCGCAACCAGTCGATCGACAGACCCAAAGGCTTCATCTGCCCGCGCATGTCGGCGATGTTGCCATAGGTCCAGTCTTTTGGGTGGCCGCCAATCGCCATCGCAGCGTTTTCTGCCGGCATCCCGAACGCGTCCCATCCCATCGGGTGCAAGACGTTATGGCCGGTCGCCAGCTTGTGCCGCGCGATCACGTCACCCATCGTGTAGTTGCGCACGTGACCCATGTGGATTCGGCCAGACGGGTAGGGGAACATCTCAAGCACGTAGTATTTCGGCTTGTCCGCCTTGTGGTCGGCGGTGAAGATTCCGGCCTTGTCCCAGGCCTCTTGCCATTTTGCTTCGATTTCACTGGCCGAGTAGCGCGACATCATGCGGTCCTTCGTAACTGAAAACGCCGGGTAGGAACCCGGCGTGGTCTTTAGAGCGATTTTGAGCGGGTTGCTAGAACTTGTTGTCTGCAATCCGTAGCTGTCTTGCGCGCGAGAGGATCGCATCCTCAACCGCGCGAGTGGTTGCGGCGCTGACCGGAGAGCCCCCGCTGGACTGCAGCGCAACCGAAAGGGAGCGCGCGGCAAGCGCTGGGTCACTTATATGCACGGTGGCGCGATACTGCCGCCCACCGCCCGGAGGGGTGCCGTAACCCGTTACGATTACTCCGGTAAAGGGATCGACCTCTTGCACGGGCAGGAAATTCAGAACATCCAGCGACGCCGCCCATAGGTAACGGTTCACGTTGGTAGTCTGCTCGGCATTTTTGGGGCCAAAGACATCCCAGATGGTTGTGCGTTCTGGATCATCCAGCTCGCGCTCTTCCGTGCGGGTGCTGCCGGTACTTAGCAAATCCGGGTTGGTGACGGCACTGCGATTCTGTCCGCATGCTGCAAGAGTGGCAGTCAGAAAGATCAAACCCAAAGTCGTCGGCAAGCGCATCGTCGGTCGGTCCTGTTTCGCTATATTTGCGGTCATTGGAAGCTACTCCTAGCCAAGGACCCTTTGCGCAACAAGCCTATTCTTATCAAATCCCACTATATCCGCGTGACAGGGCGGTGATCAGGACTGTGGCATCCTTGCACCAATCCAACTTCAATGCGGTCCTGTTATTTAGGCCAACCTTGCGCAAAGGGGGGGAAAAGAGCGAAACGATGTCCGTGCTGAGACATGTGCTTTGCATGTGTCGAGTAGAAAAACTTTTTGAAACCGAGGGAAACAAGATGAAAAAAGTTCTCTTTGCAACGACGGCGCTGGTAGCGACCGCAGGCGTTGCAGCAGCTGAAGTGAACTTCAGCGGTTATGGTCGTTTTGGTATTGGTTACCAAGAAGACCGCACTGAAACCCAAACCTTTGAAGGTCCTGGTGCAGACGGCGTATCCGGAACTGCCGATGACGTCTTCGCGGCAGGTGTCAATGAAGACGTTGACGACACCATTTTGGTTTCGCGCTTCCGTCTGAACATCGACGCAATCGCTGAAACCGACGCTGGTGTCCGCTTCGAGGGTCGTATCCGTCTGCAAGCCGACGACGATGCTCTGGGTGAAGCCGCAGAGGATCAGGCAACCCTGAACGGCGCGCGTTACTCGGTCATCTTCGGTGGTCTGCGTGTTGACGCCGGCAACATCGCCGGTTCGTTCGACAACCTTGCAAACTACTACGGCTACGAAGTTGGTCTGGAAACATTCCTGGGTCAGTACTCGGGTGTTGACTATGGCTTCGCAACATACAGCTCGACCGGCGAAGGCGTAAACGGCGTCTTCTTCCAGTACGCTGTTGGTGACTTCGCGTTTGGCGCGTCCTACGACCAAGCGGCCACCACTGTGGCAACAGTCACCGGTACTGGTACTGTTCCTCCTGCTGATCCTGCTCCTGCAACGATCGTCAGCACTGACGCAGACCGTTGGGACATCAGCGCGACCTACACCTTCGACAACGTTACTGCCGCTCTGGCCTACGGTCAGACCGACGGTGGTGATGGCGACGACCCAAGCCTGCTCGTTTTCACCTTGGGTGCTGAGTTTGGTGACTTCGCAGGTACTCTGTTTGTTGCAGACGATAACACCGAAGTAGATGCCACCGACGGCACTGCATACGGTTTGTCGGTTGCCTACAACGTTGGCGCTGCGACCACCATCCAGTTCGTCTACGGTGACGGTTCGGCTGATGGCGATACCCGCAACGTTGGTATCGGCGCTCACTACGACCTGGGCGGTGGTGTATCGCTGCGCGGTGGTATCGGCCAGATCAAAGAAGGTGAAGCAGACAGCTATGTCCGCGCCGACTTTGGTGCCCAGTTCAACTTCTAAGTTGATCTGAACCAGACGGTTCTAGGGCGGGTCTTCGGACCCGCCCTTTTCTTTTGCACCGACTTGGTGTTTGTCTCGCTGCAAACCAGATTTGAGGATCATCATGTCGCTGTCAGAGATTTCCGCCCGTATCGCAAAAGCCGAAGCCAAAGCAGGGCGGGCTGCCGGGTCGGTGAAGCTGATCGCCGTATCCAAAGTGCAACCAAACGAGCGTGTGCAGGATGTGCTGGAACAGGGTCACCGGTGCTTTGGCGAGAACCGCGTGCAGGAGGCCGCCGGTAAATGGCCCGCGTTCAAGGAACAATTCGCCGGAATTGATCTGCATTTGATCGGCCCTTTGCAAACCAACAAAGCCCGTCAGGCGATGGAGCTTTGCGATGCCATCCACTCTGTCGATCGCCCGAAACTGGCGAAGACTCTGGCGCGGTTGACGCAGGAGCTCGGGTTCTGCCCGGACCTCTTCATTCAGGTCAATACGGGAGAAGAGGAACAGAAGGCCGGTATACTCCCCGCAGATGCGGATGGGTTCATTGCGGAATGCCGGGCGCTGGACCTGCCCATACGCGGTCTGATGTGCATCCCGCCGGTCGAGGAAGAACCCGCACTGCATTTTGCCTTGCTGGCGAAGATTGCCGCCCGCAATGACCTTAAGGGTCTTTCAATGGGCATGAGCGGCGATTTCGAACAGGCGATTGCGCTTGGGGCCACCCATGTGCGCGTCGGATCGGCGATCTTTGGCGAACGGATCAGACCTCAGGAATGATCAGGCGGGTGCCGGGCGTGATCCGCTCGGCTATCCAGCGCAGGTGATCGCGCCGGAAGGCGATACAGCCCTCGGTCGGATAACCCGGTCGCCGCCATTGGTGCAGGAAGATGGCAGAGCCTTTGCCCGGCACCGCATTCGGCCAGTTCCAATCGGTCAGCAGCACCAAGTCATAGAGAGGGTCCGCGCGGCGCAACCGTTCATGGCTGAACGGATAGGGGGCGGTGACCAGTTGGTTGTAGTGATTGTCTTTCGAATCGTCTGACCACAGGTCTTGCGGGCCGATTGGAATGGCCCATGACGCAGGCGCCGATATCCGATCCGCGCGGTAGAGCATTCCAACAATGCGATGAACACCGACTGGTGTGGCGCCATCGCCTTCGCGTTTGGTGGTACTCCGCCTACCTTTCCCGATTGAGCAGGGAAAGGACCGTCCCCGGAACCGAACGCCTCGTGGGGTCAGCACCAAATCTGTGGGTGTCACAGCAAATGTCCGGATTTCGCAGCCTTGGTCTCAAGATATCCGCGGTTATGGGCGGTCTCCCCGACTTTCAGCGGAACCCGCTCGGCGACGGCGATCCCTGTGCGCTCCATCATGGCGATCTTCGCGGGATTGTTGGTCAGCAACCGGACCGAGCTGAAGCCCAGAGATTTCAGAATATCCGATCCGAGGCGAAAATCGCGCTCATCATCTTCAAATCCGAGGCGATGGTTGGCTTCGACCGTGTCAAAGCCCTGATCCTGCAGGAAGTAGGCGCGCATCTTGTTGGCCAGCCCGATTCCACGTCCTTCTTGATTCAGATAGAGCAACACGCCTGCGCCCTCGGCACCCATCTGAGCCAGTGCGCCGCGCAGCTGAGGGCCGCAGTCACATTTCAGGCTGCCCATGATGTCGCCGGTAAAACAGGCCGAATGAAGCCGAGCCAAGACGGGCTTGCTGCGATCCGGTCGCCCGACCTCGACCGCGTAATGCTCTTCCCCGCCGTCTTCAGGGCGGAAAACGTGCAACCGACCGGCCTCGGACACCTCCATCGGCAAGCGCGCGGCGACAACCGGGTGCAGGGCGCTGCGATCTGCCAGATGCGGCGCGGCCCGGGAGTGATCTATGCAAGTCAAACCGTGGGTCGCCACAAAACTACGGCCGTCTTCGACTGGCAGCACCACGGCAGCAGGCAGCAATCGGGCGGATTTGGCCAGAGCGATGGCAATGCGGTGCAGGTTGGCATTGCCCTGCCTTTCCGTCATCAGCGGGCCTTTCATCGGCGCATTCAGATCGTCCGATGGATCCGCCACGGCCTGCACCCATGCCATGTCTGCATCTGCCGGAATCAACACCCGCGCCAGATCGCCGTCGTAAGCGCGCGCTTTCAGCGTTTCCGCCCGTCGCCCGGTGATGGCCACCACAGGTGCCCCACCCAAACTGCGCAGATCGGCCAGTCGCTGGGGCGTAATCGTCTCGGCCGAGATGGCCAGAACGCTGCCGCCATTGTCATCCACCAGCACGATTGGCACGCCCATCCGCAGGTCAGCCCGCGCGCGCGCCAGCAATTCGGTGATATCGGGGATGAGACTCATCTATGTTACCCTATAACGTTCGACCCTTTTCCTAGCGCTTTCGGCTGGAATTGTGAAACATTTCCGCTGCGTCTGACACGAAGGCGTGAAACGGTTGCAGTAAATCTTGTTGATTGCATATTCCACACGCAAGTGATGGGAAAGGCTTTGGAGGACCCAAGAATGGCTCAGCTCAAGAAAATCCTGTTGGTGGATGATGACGAGGACCTGCGCGAGGCGCTCAGCGAGCAACTTGTGATGACCGAGGATTTCGACGTGTTCGAAGCCTCTGACGGAGCGTCCGCGATGGAGCGCGCGCGCGAAGCGATCTATGACCTCGTGATTCTGGATGTGGGTCTTCCCGACACGGACGGTCGAGAGCTGTGCCGCCTGATGCGCAAGCAGGGTGTCAAAAGCCCGATCCTTATGCTTACGGGCCATGACAGTGACGCCGACACGATCCTGGGTCTTGATGCCGGTGCCAATGACTATGTCCCCAAGCCCTTCAAATTCCCGGTTTTGCTGGCCCGCATCCGCGCGCAGTTGCGTCAGCATGAACAGTCCGAAGATGCCGTATTCGTACTTGGCCCCTACACGTTCAAGCCTGCAATGAAGATGCTGATCACCGAGGAAGACCGGAAAATCCGTCTGACCGAGAAGGAAACCAACATCCTCAAGTTCCTCTACCGCTCGACCGATGGTGTGGTGGCGCGCGACGTCCTGCTACATGAGGTCTGGGGCTATAACGCGGGTGTGACGACCCACACGCTCGAGACGCACATCTACCGCCTGCGTCAGAAAATCGAGCCTGATCCGTCAAATGCTCGCCTTTTGGTCACAGAGTCAGGTGGATATCGACTGGTATCTTGATCCGAGGTGGATTGATTTGGATCAAAGTGATACGCTGAAGTCATAATTAGGTTACTCCCAACCCGTGCATGTCCGGGTAATGACATGTACCTCCCTGTTGGACTGCCGGGCCAGATGGCCCGGCTTTTTTTCGTTGAGCGTGTCCACAATCGCTCATGCCCCGGCGTTGGGCTGCCTATCACTACCCGCTCAGAAAATGTTTGTTCAATCGGCAAGATGCGTCAGTTGAACCAGTGTCTGAGGTATGGGTCCTTTTGCGACCTCCGCAATTCAGGGGTTGCACTACGGTCGACGGAATGTCATTTGTTCCTGATATGTTCCATATATTTCGCGAGGTATACTATGTCCCTAAATTACGTGATGATCGGTTCAAACGATGTAGCAAAGGCGAGGGATTACTTCGATGCCGTCTTGCCCCTGATTGGTGGAACGGTGGTCATGGAATTCATGCCCCATGGGTTTTGCTATGGTCTGCGCGGTGGTGGGCGGATTTGGGTCGCTCCGCCGTACAACAAGGAAGCAGCAACGCCAGGCAATGGGAATATGGTCGGTTTGCTGTGCGAAAGCGAAGAAGAAGTGCAGGCAGCCCATGCGGCGGCTCTCTCTGCTGGCGGAACCAACGAAGGGGAGCCGGGACCACGCCCGCAATATGGCCCTGACTTCTATGGAGCTTACGTCCGAGACCTTGATGGCAACAAAATGAGTTTCGTCTATTTCGGCGACGCGGACTGAGCGCATCAAAAGCTCGTATCGCCCGCATAGCAGTCATTGACGAACCCTAGACGTTTATGGCCTGTTCTCGTGGCGCCCAACGCCGTGCCACGCCAAGCCCGGCTTCGACAAAGGATTCCCCTATTATGCCCTTCACCCTTGCCACCTGGAACATCAACTCGGTCCGCCTGCGCGAGCCTATCGTGCTGAAATTGCTGCAGGAAGAGGCTCCGGATGTGCTGTGTTTGCAGGAATGCAAGTCTCCGGTTGAAAAGATTCCGACCGAAGGGTTTGCTGAGCTGGGTTATACTCACATGGTGGCCCGTGGGCAGAAGGGATACAACGGTGTCGCCATTCTGTCGCGCATCCCGATGGAAGAGGTCGGCGACAAAGATTTCGCCGGTCTTGGCCATGCTCGTCACATCGCGGCGCGCTTGGAAAATGGCGTCACCATCCAAAACTTCTATGTCCCTGCAGGCGGGGATGTGCCGGATCGAGAGGTGAACGAGAAGTTCGGGCAAAAGCTCGACTACCTAACCGATATGCGCGACTGGTTCCATGCGGAAAAGCCTGAAAAATCCATTCTGGTTGGTGATCTGAACATCGCCCCGCGCAAGGACGATGTGTGGTCGCACAAACAACTGCTCAAGGTCGTCTCGCACACGCCGATTGAGGTTGAGGCATTGGCTGAAACACAAGATGCGGGCGGTTGGATCGATATCACCCGGCAGGACATCCCTGAAGGGCAGCTTTATAGTTGGTGGTCCTACCGGGCGCGCGATTGGGACGCTGCTGACAAGGGCCGGCGACTGGATCACGTTTGGGCCACCCCGGATATTTCGAACGCGGGGCATTCCAGCCGTGTCCTGCGCGACGCGCGCGGGTGGGAAAAACCAAGCGATCACGCCCCCGTTTTCGCCAGTTTCGACCTTTAGACCTGCAACTCGGCCCTTGGTTTCTGCAGCAAGGGACTGCATATAGGGCGCACGTTTGAACCGGAGAGTGAATGCCATGGACCTTCTGAGCGGCGCGGAAAGCACCTCAGCCACCGATCTGATCAAGGACAGCAGCGAAGCCACCTTTATGGAGGATGTTGTCGAGGCGTCTCAGGATGTTCCGGTGATCGTGGATTTCTGGGCCCCTTGGTGTGGCCCGTGCAAGACGCTTGGGCCTGCGCTTGAAGAGGTGGTGACCGCAGCCAAAGGCGCGGTCAAGATGGTAAAGATCAACGTGGACGAGGCGCAAATGATCGCATCTCAGATGCGCATTCAGTCGATTCCGACCGTCTATGCATTCTTCAAGGGTCAGCCGGTGGACGGCTTTCAAGGCGCTTTGCCGAGTTCCGAGATCAAAGCATTTATCGACCGCGTGATCGAGGCGGCCGGTGGCGAAAGCCCCGGTGGTCAACTGGAGGATGCCGTGCAGGCGGCCGAAGAAATGCTGGCAGAAGGTGCAGCCGTAGATGCGGCGCAGACCTTTGCCGCGATTCTGGGCGAAGACCCCAACCATGCTGCCGCCTATGGTGGTTTGGTGCGTGCGCATATTGCCTCGGATGATCTGGAACAGGCCGAGGCGATCCTGAACGGTGCGCCTGCCGAGATATCCAACGCTCCGGAACTCGAAGCCGCTCATGCCCAGTTGGAACTGGCCAAGCAGGCGGCGGATGCGGGTCCGGTGGCCGAGCTGACCGCAGCCGTTGAGGCCGAGCCGGACAATCATCAGGCTCGGTTCGATCTCGCACAGGCCCTACATGCCAATGGCGATGTGGAAGAGGCTGTGACGCAACTGTTGGAGCTGTTCCGCCGCGATCGTGAGTGGAACGAGGGTGCTGCCAAAACGCAGTTGTTCACGATCTTCGATGCGCTCAAGCCTAACGATCCGATTGTTCTGAACGGGCGGCGCAAACTCAGCTCGATGATATTTGCCTAATTTCGGATCAGAGCTAGACTCGGGTCTATGATTCATCCCGCCGACTTGCCGGATACGATATCCGTGTTTCCACTGCCCGGGGCGTTGCTGCTGCCCCGGTCTCGATTGCCGTTGCACATCTTCGAGCCACGCTACCTGCAGATGCTTGACGATGCCTTGAAAACAAAGGAGCGGCTGATCGGAATGGTTCAGCCGAACCCCTCGCTGAGCGATGACACAAAACTGCATCGCATTGGTTGCGCCGGTCGTGTCACGCAATTCTCAGAGACTGAGGATGGCCGCTATCTGATCACTCTGACCGGTGTTTCCCGATACCGCATCAAGTCCGAACTGGATGCATTCACGCCTTACCGCCGGTGCGAAGTGTCCTGGGAGGGGTTTGACCGCGATCTTGGCAAGGCCGAGAAGGACGATGTGTTCGACCGCAGCCGCTTTCTGAACCTGCTGGAACGCTTCTTCGAATCGCGTGATCTGTCGACGGATTGGGACTCGCTGAAAGAAGCTGATGATGAGCTTTTGGTGAATTCCCTCTCGATGCTGATGGATTTCGATCCCGAAGACAAACAGGCCCTGCTAGAGGCCCCCTGTCTGCGCACAAGGCGTGAGACACTGGTGACATTGATCGAATTCGCGCTGCGGGGCGGATCAAATGAGGAAAAACTGCAATGAGCGAGCCTGAACACGCTTTTGACCGCCACATGCTTGAAGCGTTAATTTGCCCTCAGACGCATACGACGCTGCACTATGATGCGGACAAGCAGGAGCTGGTGTCGAAGGCTGCCGGTTTGGCCTTTCCGATCCGCAACGGCATCCCCGTGATGCTGGTCGATGAGGCGCGCACGCTGGACTGACCGTTTTTGAACGCTCAAGTACGCTCTAGATTGCCCGTCCTTGCAACAGCTTCGGCAGGTCGCCGGTCAACCCGGCGGCTTCGCGAACGAAGCCCCGGCGTAGGCCGGGCAAGGATCCGACAATGCCCATCCCGATGTCCCGCCCAAGGCGTAGCAGCGGGTTGTCATTCGAAAACAGCTTGTTGAACACATCGGTCGCCATCGCCAGTGAGGCTGTGTCGAACCGCCGCCATTCCTGATAGCGCTCCAGCACCAGAACCGAGCCGATATCCTCGCCGCGCCGTCCGGCCAAGGTCAGCACTTCGGCCAAGGCACCCACGTCCCGCAGCCCGGCGTTCAGGCCCTGGCCTGCAATGGGGTGCATCCCGTGTGCGGCATCCCCCACAAGGGCAAGGCGATCGGAGATGAAGGAATTGGCGATGGTCAGGTTCAGCGGATAGGTAAAGCGGTCACCCTGCAAGCGGATATCGCCCAGAAAATCCCCGAACCGAGGGCGCAAGACCTGCAGATACTCGGCCTCGGGCAGGGCATTGATGCGCTGTGCTGCCTCGGTGCGTTCGCTCCAGACGATCGAGCTGCGATTGCCAGTCAGTGGCAGGATCGCAAGTGGGCCGGGGGGCATGAAGAACTGATGTGCAATGCCGTGATGCGGCAGGTCGTGTTCAATCGCGCAGACCAGGGCGGTCTGGCCGTAATCCCAGCCGGTACGCTTGATCCCGGCGCGGGCCGCGGTTCCGCTGCTGCGCCCGTCGCAGCCTACGATCAGATGACCCTCAACACGCGCACCATCATCCAGCGTCAACGTTACGCCGGTTGCATCGACCTGTTGCGAAACGACCGTTCTGCCGTTGATTTGGGTGATCGCTTTGTCTTTCGCCATCGCCTCAAGAAACGCGCGGCGCAGGTGGCGATCTTCGACCATGTAGCCCATCGGGCCTTCCTCGATCTCGGCATGGTCGAAATGCATGAAAAAGGGGGACGGCCCGATACCCGCATGGCCATCGGTGACCTTGATCTCAAGCATGGGCTGAGCATGGTCCTCAACCCGCTCCCACACGCCGATTGCGTCCAGCAACCGCTTTGACGCCAGCGCGAGTGCATAAGACCGCCCGTCGAATGCCGCGTTCTTGCGGAGCTTTTCGCCCAACGTGTCAATCACGCAAACAGAATGCCCGGTTTGCGCCAGTGCCAATGCCAGGGCCGCGCCGTTCAGGCCTCCGCCCACGATCAGGATATTCGATGCCCGTGTCATGCCCTGCAATATGCGCGCCCTTTCGGGATTGTCCATGTGCGGTCCTGTCGCTACCGTCCCAGAAAGTCAGACGCAAGGAGGGGTGTGATGCAGGAATGGCTAACCATGACGGCCTGTGATTTGGGCCGTGGGATCGGGAAGGGGCAAATCGACCCCGTTGAACTGACCGAGACCTATCTGGCCGCCATTGACGCCCATCCCCATCGCGACCGTATCTATGCGCGCGTCACCCATGATCGTGCCCGTTCTGAGGCAAAAGCCGCGAAAGAGCGCGCCGCCTTGGGTCTGCGTCGGTCCTTGCTGGATGGCGTGCCGATCAGCTGGAAGGATCTGTTCGACACGGCTGGTATCGGAACTGAGGCAGGCTCGGCCTTGTTGAAAGGGCGCGTGCCGGACGCGGACGCGGTGGTCCTACGCAACGCAACGGCTTTGGGCACCGTGTGCCTCGGCAAAACCCACATGAGCGAGCTGGCGTTTTCTGGGCTTGGTCTGAACCCGATCACGGACACGCCGCCCTGTGTGGACGATGAGGATGCCGTACCGGGAGGATCATCCTCGGGTGCCGGGGCCTCGGTGGCTTGGGGGCTGGCGGCTTGCGGGATTGGCTCGGACACAGGTGGGTCGGTGCGAATTCCGGCGGCCTGGAACAATCTGGTGGGGCTTAAAACCACGGCCGGGCGGCTCAGCCTTGAAGGGGTCGTGCCGCTCTGTCTGCGGTTCGACACGGTTGGCCCTCTGGCGCGTTCTGTCGAAGATGCCGCCCATATGCTGGCCTTGCTGGAAGGCGGCTCACCTGCGGATCTGCGCGGTGCCAGCCTGAAAGGTCGCCGCTTTGCCGAGTTGCAGAACGTCGCCAAAGGCGACCTGCGAGATGCGCCGCGAAAGGCGTTCGACGATGCGCTGGATCGCCTGCGCGATGCCGGGGCCGAGATTGTGCCGCTGGAGGTGCCTGAACTGGACGATGCAATGGCGCTTTCGGGTGTTCTCTATACGACCGAGGCCTACGGGCTGTGGAAAGACGTTATCGAGGCCAACCCCGAGGCGATGTATCCCGAGATTCTTGAACGGTTCCGCACCGGAAAAGATGTGTCAGGCCCCGACTATGTGGCCGCGTGGTCCAAGCTCAAGGCCTGTCGCGCGGCATGGGATGCAGCGACCGCCGGGTTTGATGCGGTTCTGGCGCCAACCGCACCCATCCTGCCGCCCAACCTGGAACGGCTCCTCAGTGATCACGACTATTACGTGACCGAGAATCTGCTGGCTTTGCGCAACACGCGCATCGGCAATCTGATGGGGCTTGCGGCGCTGACCCTGCCGACGGGAACTGCGGGTTGTGGGTTGATGATGCTCGGCTATCCCGGCTCGGAAGAAGCACTACTGCGGTTGGGTTCGGCGGCGGAAACCGCATTGGCGTGAATGCCACAATCCCCTGATTCGGAACCTCTTTGTCTGGACGGGGCGGGGTCTGATCTGTAATCTGCCAATCAAACGGGGCGAAAACGATCCCGATATTGAGGCAGTAGATATGAATTTCCCCGAGCGGTTTTCGAACCTACCGGAATACGCATTCCCGCGTCTGCGCACCCTGTTGGACCATCATCAACCGGGCGGAGACGTGATTCACATGACCATCGGCGCGCCGATGCATGACTTTCCCGCTTGGGTCACAGACGTCATCACAGAAAACGCGGCCGGGTTTCAGGGCTACCCCCCGAATGAAGGCTCGCCCGAGCTGCGAGGTTCGATCACCGACTGGATCAAGCGTCGCTATGGCGTGACGATGGACCCCGATACCAACGTGATGGCCCTGAACGGCACTCGTGAGGGGCTTTACAATGCTGCCATGGCGCTGTGCCCCGAACAGAAGAACGGGCAAGATCCCATCATTCTGTGTCCGAACCCGTTTTATCAGGTCTATATGGTCGCCTCGATCTCGGTCCGGGCGCAGCCTTATTTTGTGTCCGCTACCGCCGCGACCGGCCATTTGCCGGACTATGCCAGCCTGTCTGGGGATGTGCTGAACCGGACGGTTGCCGCCTATATCTGCTCGCCCGCGAACCCGCAGGGTGCTGTCGCCTCGCGCGACTATTGGGCCGAGTTAATCGACTTGGCCGAAAAATACGATTTCCGTATCTTCGCAGACGAGTGCTATTCCGAGATCTATCGTGATGAGGCACCGACAGGTGCTTTGACCGTCGCACAAGAGTTGGGCGCCGATCCTGAGCGGGTCTTGCTGTTCAACTCTCTGTCCAAGCGCTCGAACTTGGCAGGGCTGCGCTCGGGCCTGATTGCGGGCGGGCCGGACAGTATCAAACGGGTCAAACAGCTGCGTAACTATGCGGGCGCGCCTTTGCCGCTGCCGCTGCAGGCTGCCGCCGCGCGCGTCTGGGCCGACGAGACGCATGTGGTCGAGAACCGCGCGCTCTATCAGGAAAAATACGCCATCGCGGATGAGGTCTTCTCAGGCCTGCAGGGCTATATGCCGCCCGAGGCCGGGTTTTTCCTGTGGCTGCCCGTCGAGAACGGCGAGGAAACCGCATTGAAGCTGTGGCAGGAGACCGGCGTTCGGGTCCTGCCGGGCGCATATCTTTCTCAAGGTGATCCGGGGCAAAACCCGGGCGAGCAATTTATCCGGGCCGCTTTGGTGGCTCCAAAAAAAGAGTTGCAGCAGGGGCTGATCAAGCTTCGTGACTGCATCTATTCGTGAGGTACGAGGGCAAAATGGCATCATTGAACGCGCGCAACCGCGATCCGTTACTGGACAGCACGACTCAGGCCGCGATTGAGCGGCGTACTAAGGAACTGATCGGGATCGCTCTGATTCTGTTGGGGCTGGCCGCTGCGGCAATGATCTGGTCCTACACGCCGGAAGATCCGAACTGGATGGTCTCAACCGACGCGCCGGTGCAGAACTGGATGGGCCGGATCGGCGCCTCGATCGCTGCGCCGTTGTTCATGATCGTCGGCTGGGGCAGCTGGGGGATCGCGCTGGTTCTGATCGGCTGGGGTGTGCGTTTTGCCGGTCATTTCGGCGAAGATCGCGCCGTGGCTCGGCTGATCTTTGCGCCGATCTGGATTGCCATTGTCTCGGTTTACGCCGCCACTCTGGTTCCGGGCGAGGTCTGGCGCGCGACCCATAGCTATGGGTTGGGCGGACTGTTTGGCGATACCGTCATGGGGGCTTTGCTGACGCTTCTGCCGATCTCTTCGCATTTCCTGGTTAAGCTGATGTCGCTGGCCATGGCCGTCGGAATGCTGGCGCTGGGTATCTTTGTTCTGGGCTTCACCAAAGCTGATGTCGCGCGTGGAACGCGGGCGTTCCTGCTTGGGCTGGTCATGTCTTACGACATGCTGATGAACCTGTTGGGTCGGGGTGCCTCGGCCACGGTACAGTCTGCGCGAGAGCGTCGCGAGCAATGGAAAGAAAACCGCGCCGCGCGGATCGAGCCCGTTTTCGACGACGAGATCGCATTCGAAGACCCAATCTTCGAAGAGGTCGAGGAAGAACCCGAACCCGCCCCCAAAACCGGCCTGCTGGCCCGGATGCCCGCGCTGATCCGTCGCCCCGAGCCGCTGCCAGAGCCTGAATTGGTCGAAGCCATGCCTGTGCAGGGTTTCGATGAAATGCCGGGTGAAGATCGCATCCGCTCGAAGATTTCGGCGGCGGTGCGCAATCGCAAGGTGGCGACCGGCGAGATGGCCCCGGAATATGACCCCAACCTGCCTCTGACCAAGGGCCGGGGTCGTGGGCCGGACCCGCTGATCTTTAATCCCAGAGGGGCGGATGAATTGCCGCCCGAGCCGCCCATGACCGCTGCTGGCCTGCCCCCCGAACCTGTTTTGTCGGCTGAGCCGAATTGGCAGGACACGGCGCATGACTATCAGCCAGAGCCGGGCTATGCGCCCGAGGATGACTATGCCGCGCATGCCTACGACGATGACGCCGTGTTCGAAGATACGGCGACACCTGAGCCGGTTGTGCCGCAGCGCCCGGCTGTGAAAATCCCGGTGGCCGAGCCGCGCAAGCCGGTAGTGGCCCAACCCGTCCGTCGCACTCCGCCACCGTCCCGTCGGGCACAGGCCGAGGCGCAGCCCACTCTGTCCTTCGAGGAACGGCATTCCGATTTCGAACTGCCGCCGTTGGGCCTGTTGTCCAACCCGGCCAGCATTCAGCGTCACCACCTGAGTGACGAGGCGCTGGAAGAAAACGCACGGATGCTGGAGAATGTGCTGGATGATTATGGCGTGAAGGGTGAGATCGTCAGCGTCCGCCCCGGCCCCGTGGTCACCATGTACGAGCTGGAACCTGCTCCGGGCCTGAAAGCCAGCCGGGTGATCGGTCTGGCCGATGACATCGCGCGGTCTATGTCGGCGCTGTCGGCACGGGTTTCGACCTTGCCGGGCCGCTCGGTAATCGGCATCGAACTGCCCAACGAAAACCGTGAGATGGTGGTGCTGCGTGAAATTCTCGCCAGCCGCGATTTCGGGGATGGCAACCATGCGCTGCCTCTGGCGCTGGGCAAGGATATCGGGGGTGAGTCCGTTGTCGCGAACCTGGCGAAGATGCCCCACCTGCTGATCGCGGGGACGACCGGCTCGGGTAAGTCGGTGGCGATCAACACCATGATCCTGTCGCTGCTCTATAAGCTGACCCCGAACGAGTGCCGCCTGATCATGATCGACCCAAAGATGCTGGAACTGTCGGTTTATGACGGCATCCCGCATCTGTTGTCGCCCGTTGTGACCGACCCGAAAAAGGCGGTTGTGGCCTTGAAATGGGTCGTTGGCGAGATGGAGGATCGCTATCGCAAGATGTCCAAAATGGGTGTCCGCAACATCGCAGGCTACAATGGCCGGGTGAAAGACGCGCTGGCTAAAGGCGAGATGTTCAGCCGCACGGTCCAGACGGGCTTTGACGATGAAACCGGGGAACCCACCTTCGAGACGGAAGAGTTCGCGCCTGAGGCGATGCCCTATATCGTCGTCATCGTCGACGAGATGGCTGACCTGATGATGGTCGCAGGCAAGGAGATCGAAGCCTGCATTCAGCGTCTGGCGCAAATGGCGCGGGCTTCGGGTATCCACCTGATCATGGCCACGCAGCGCCCCTCGGTCGACGTGATCACCGGTACGATCAAGGCGAACTTCCCGACACGGATTTCGTTCCAGGTGACATCGAAGGTCGACAGCCGCACCATTCTGGGTGAGATGGGCGCCGAGCAACTTCTGGGGCAGGGTGACATGCTGTATATGGCTGGCGGTGCCAAGATCACCCGCTGCCACGGCCCGTTTGTCTCGGACGAAGAGGTCGAAGAAATCGTCAACCACCTGAAGCAATTCGGTCCGCCCGATTACATGAGCGGTGTGGTCGATGGCCCGGCTGAGGAAAAGGCAGATAACATAGACGCCGTCTTGGGTTTGAGCACCGGTGGCAACACCAACGGCGAGGATGCTCTATATGACCAAGCGGTGGCGATTGTGATCAAGGATCGCAAATGCTCGACCTCTTACATCCAGCGGAAACTTGCCATCGGCTACAACAAGGCCGCCCGGCTGGTTGAGCAGATGGAGGACGAAGGCGTTGTTTCGGCAGCAAATCATGTCGGTAAGCGGGAAATCCTCGTCCCCGAGCAGTAGGATATTTAATAACAAGGTCAGAAGCCTTATCTGAGACGTATGAAACAGATTGCTTTTGCCCTTGCTTTGACACTGGCCGCGCCTGCCGCTTGGGCGGCGGACAAGCTGCCGCTGTCGGAGATCTCTAGTTATCTGAACAAGATGAAAACGGTTCAGACCAGCTTTACACAAGTAAATGATGATGGCTCGCTGAGTACCGGCAAGCTATGGATCCAACGACCCGGAAAGATGCGGTTCGAATATGATCCGCCCGACAGCGCGGTTGTCCTTGCGCGTTCGGGGAGTGTTCAGATCTTTGACCCGAAATCCAACCAGCCGCCCGAACAATACCCGCTGAAGCGGACGCCTCTGTCACTTGTGCTGGCCCGGAATGTGAATCTTGGGCAGGCCAACATGGTCGTTGGTCACGACTTTGACGGGACCGCGACCGTGGTAACGGCTCAGGATCCTAAAAACCCCGAGTCCGGGCGGATTGAGCTGATGTTCACAGACAACCCGGTCGAGCTGCGGAAATGGGTCATCTATGACAACGCAGGCACGCAAACCACGGTTCTTCTGGGGGAACTGACCGAGGGGGGACGCCTCGATCAGAGCTTGTTCTCAAACGGAAAACGGGTCGGGTCCAGCGACCGCTGACCCGCCCAAGTCAGTAGCGGCAGCTGGCCAGCTGAGCTTGATACAGGTTGGCCCGTGCATCGACATCGCTGGCCACATTCAATAGCCAGGATTTCTGGTTGTAGCTGCCGCGCGCATAGCCTGTATGACCTTCGTGATAGGCCAGATACTGGTTGCGCGTGTCGCCCAGGTTGATGCCGTTCCGCTCGTAGGTTTTGTTCATGTACCAGCCGATGAAATCGGACGCGTCGCGAATTCGGTCCCGCTTGGCGCGGCGTTTTCCGGTTTCACGCTGGTATTCTTCCCAAGTGCCGTCCAGAGCCTGGCTGTAGCCAAAGGCGCTGCTCTGCCGACCCATCGGGATCACGCCCAGCACATAGCGGTGCGGGGTGCGCGCATCATGACGATAGCGGCTTTCCTGATAGATCGTCGCCATCTGAACGTGAACGGGGACACCCCATTTCCGCTCGGTTTTTTTGAAGGCTTTGATGTAGTCAGGTTTCTCGCGCGCAATGCTGCACGCGTCATTTAGTCTGCTGGGTGGCTGTTTAGACCCGCCACCACAGGATGCCAAAAGCAGCACCCCTAGGAGTACGAATAGAATTCTGCTCATGTGCCTCGTGCCTTTTTTCTGGCATTCTAGCGCAGATTGAGCGCTGAGGAAATCACAATCGTTACAGAACGATAGCCAAAACACCCGGTAACGCGGCGACAGACAGCACCGTTGAGACCATAACCATGCCTGCTACGGCGTCTGCGTCGGCCTCAAACCGCTCGGCCAGCAGGTATGAAGTGACAGCGACCGGGGTACACATTTGCAAGACCAGAACACCGAATGCGATGGTTTCAAGCCCGAAGAGGATGGCAACGCCCCATCCGAGGGCAAAGCAGACCACCAGCTTGAGAAGCGACAGCCAAATGGCCTGGTGAAGACTGCGAGAGGTTAGTCGCGCGATTGCCACACCAACGGTTACAAGCATCATCGGAACAGCCATTTGCCCCAGCAAATCCAAGGTGTTGGTTAGGAACAGAGGTGTTTCCCAGTCTTGCCACAAGAACAGCGCCCCCAGCAGCGTGGCCCAGACCATGGGCTGACGGATGACCTGTCCAAAAGCGCCTTTACCCGCGACCAGATAGATCCCGTAGGTAAAGGAAAACAGCGCGGTCACGGCCAGAAAGATCACGGCATATCCCAAACCGGCCTGACCAAATGCAAAGATGCATAGGGGAAGGCCCAAATTGCCGGTGTTTCCGAAGATCAGCGGCGAAAGGTAGGTGCGTTGCTCAAGCTTTAGCACCTTTACAATAAACCAGAACACGACCGCGAGAACCAGATTGGCCGCAATGGTGGCCAGAGTGAACCTTGACAGGTCACCACCCGGAATTTCGGTCTGCATCAAGGCCACGAAAATCAGGCTGGGGACTGCCAGCGTCATTGCAAAGCGCGTCACAAATTGTAGGCGGTATTCAAAGCCAAGCTTGACCCAGACAAAGCCGATTGCTGACAAAAGGAACACGGGTGCCGCAATTTCGAACACTGTCAGTAAGAGGTTCACAGACTGTTTCCCTTAATTTCACATCAATGATTGGCTTTTCTGCCCGGAAAGAGGTAGTAACTTCTTTGGGGGCTGAAACAATGCTAAAGACACGCGCCAAGTACGGCCTGGGACAAGTAGTGCGACATAAAAAACATCCCTTCCGAGGGGTGATTTTTGACGTGGATCCAGAGTTTTCGAATACCGAGGAATGGTATGAAGCCATTCCCGAAGACAGTCGGCCGATCAAGGATCAGCCGTTCTATCACCTGTTGGCTGAGAACGACCAATCCTTCTATGTAGCTTATGTTTCTGAACAAAATCTGATCGAGGACCGATCGGGTGAGCCGGTTGAGCATCCTGACATCCCCAACATGTTCGGCCCTTTCGAGGATGGGTCCTACCCGCTGCACTTCCATCTGAACTGATCGGGGCGTCGCGTCGGCGCGTTGATCAATATCCCAACGCGCAACCGTCCTTTCTGGGGTCACTGGCCCCCTCCAAAACACCGTCTTCACGGATTCGTATGGCCTGTGCGCCACCCAGTGGAGTTTCTGGGGCCTCCACAGTGTGACCCATTTCGCTTAATTGTTGAGCAACCGCTTCGGGGAACCCGCGCTCGAGCTTCAGAATACCTCCGTCGGCGAAGGCGCGGGGGGCGTTGATGGCCTCTTGCAGGTCAAAGCCGAAATCCATCAGGTTTGACACGAACCGCGCATGTCCTGTGGGTTGATACGCCCCGCCCATTACGCCGAAGGGCATCGTAACGCGGTTGTTCTCGGCCAGTATGCCGGGAATGATCGTGTGCATCGGGCGTTTGCCTCCGCCCAACTCATTTGGGTGCCCGGCTTGTAGGGTAAAGCCTGCGCCGCGGTTTTGCAGCAAGATCCCGTATTTCTCGGACGCGATCCCCGAGCCGAAGCTGTGGAAGATCGAATAGATCAGAGACACGGCCATCTGATCGCGGTCGACGACGGTAATGTAGACGGTGTCCTTGTGAATCGCTTCGGTCAGCCGGGCGGCAGCGGGCATGGCCCGTTTAGGGTCGATCAAAGCCGCGAGGGATGCGGCGATGTCTTTGTCCAAAAACCGCTCGGCCCGCGCCATATGGTCGGGATCTGCGATGAAACGGTTGCGTGCGTCATAGGCCAATTTTGTCGCTTCGGCCTCTATATGCACCCGTTCCGCGCCCAATGGGTCCATGCTGGCAAGGTCAAAATGCTTGAGAATATTGAGCAGCAAGATCGCCGTTGCGCCTTGGCCGTTGGGGGGATGCTCGACCAGATCAACGCCGTGATAGGTGCCGCGCATCGGTTCGGAGGGGGTGCATTGGGTCGATTGGAAATCCTCGGCGGTGTGGAGGCCCCCCAAGGCAGAAAGGGTGTTGATCATGTCCTCCGCGATTTCACCTGAATAGAAGGCATCCCGCCCATCTTTTGCGACCCGTCGTAGAGCCTCGGCTTGTTTTGGCGCGCGGAAGACCTGGCCTGTCTTTGGGACTTGCCCATGGATCAAAAAGTGATCCCGCGCAGCCCCCTGAAGGGTCGGTTCGCCATTGCGCCAGTCAAAGGAAACGCGTGGAGCAACCGGCACACCCTTTTCTGCATAGTGAATGGCCGGTTGCAGAATGGCATCCAGCCCCAGTCGGCCTTCGGTCTGGCTGAGATGACAGAACGCGTCGACCGCGCCCGGGATCGTAACCGCGTCTGGGCTGGTCAGAGGCACCGAGGTCAAGCCTTGTTCCCGCAGCGCGCTGGCTTGCGCAGCAGCAGGTGCCCGGCCCGAGCCATTTAACGCTCGGATCTGGTTTTCCCCCGCACGGTTGTAGAGGACAAAGCAATCGCCACCCAAACCGGTCATCTGCGGCTCGCAAATCCCCAGCAAGACCGCTCCGGCAATGGCTGCATCCATGGCATTACCGCCGCGTTCCAGAATGTCGACGGCGGCTTTCGCGGCAAGGGGGTGCGAGGTCGCGCACATCCCGTTTGTGGCCAAAACTTCGGAGCGGCCCGGCTTGTGTAGATCCCGCATCATCATCCCCTTACTTTGAACATAGCGAAACTATCGCGCAGGGAATGATTGTCCAGTTCTTCAAAGAGAGGAGGGAGGTTCCTCGGCGCCGTTCACTGGGTGGGGGCTGTGACACTTGACGCCGAGGGAAGCTATCTGAGCTACGGTGATATGTTTGACAGTCGTTTGGGGCGGCGCAATGGTTCGAAAAAGGCCTTATTGTGGCCATTTCGCGTCAAATCCCTTGGTTCATTCGGGCATAGGGACGTCGAACCGCAGTGACAACAGATTGCAACCATCGCGACGCTCATACCGAATCTCGCTTGTCAGTTCGTGAATCAGATACCAACCAAAACCCCCTTCTGGCAGGTCCTGCAGGCTGGTCTCAACCGAGGCCGGGGTCCCATCTGGAGGTTTGCATCCGGGCAGTGGCCGCCCCGTATCCGATATCAGAATGTCCAGCTGGTTGTGCTCCAACCGGCAACAGACCTGCACTTTGGCGGGTTCAATACCAGAATAGGCATGTTCGACGACGTTGTTGATCGCTTCCGCCAAGGCAATCTTCACGTCGTCCGCTTTTTCGACAGGCAAGCCGTGGTGGGCCAGGCCTGCGCTCAACTCCGCAATGCCAGCGCTGGCTTCCCCTTCAATCGCCGGAAAACTCAGTTGCAGGCAGGTTTGATCACTGGACGGCGTTACACACATCTACGTTGGCCGCATTACTCTGGCTTCGCCGACAACGCGTCGTCGAGGGAGTCGAACAACCTGAAAACGGTGTCCATTCGCGTTAGGCGAAACACTTTTTCGACCACGGGTTGCACCCCGGCCAGATCCAGCCGGCGTTCGCCGCCGATTTGTTTCATCGAGGCGACGATGGCTCCCAAACCACTTGAATCAATGAATTCCACGCCTGCCAGATCCAGAACGATGCGCGTTGCGTCGGTTTCTGTTTCGCGGCGCATGTCTTCCTTGAACTGGATCGCGATGGCCGCATCTATCCGTTCCGAATGAACGGTGATAATCTGTGCCCCTTCGGTAGTTGTGCTGGTCAGCCCCATGATTGACCGCCCTTTTCAGCTGAAATTGCGTCGTAGAAATACGCTAGACGGCAAATCTTACCATTCGGTATTCAAGTTCCGGCAAGAGGAGGGAATTCCGATGAAAAACGTAGTGATCGCAGGCGCGGCCCGTACACCTATGGGAGGGTTCCAGGGCATGTTCGATGGTGTTCCCGCTGCTGACCTTGGCGGAACCGCGATTCGCGGCGCCTTGCAGCAGGCGGGTGCGGAGACTGTCGACGAAGTCCTGATGGGCTGCGTGCTTCCTGCAGGTCAGGGACAGGCCCCGGCGCGTCAGGCGGGGTTTGCCGCCGGTTTGGGAGAAGAGGTGCCCGCCACGACCCTCAATAAGATGTGCGGTTCAGGTATGAAGGCCGCCATGATCGCGTTTGATCAGATCGCTTTGGGCCACACAGATACCATGATCGCGGGCGGGATGGAGAGTATGACAAACGCGCCCTACATGCTGCCGAAGATGCGCGGCGGAGCGCGGATCGGGCACGGACAGGTCGTAGACCATATGTTTCTGGACGGGCTTGAAGATGCCTATGACAAAGGCCGCCTGATGGGAACGTTTGCCGAAGACTGCGCCGAGACCTATCAGTTCACCCGCGAAGCGCAGGATGAATACGCGCTGCGATCTCTCTCGAACGCGCTGGCCGCTCAGGACAGTGGCGCTTTTGATGGGGAAATTGCTGCGGTCACCGTGCAAACCCGCAAGGGGACGCTGGTGCTTGAGGCGGACGAGCAACCCAAATCCGCCCGACCCGAGAAAATCCCGACGCTAAAACCGGCCTTCCGCAAAGACGGCACGGTGACGGCGGCAAATTCCTCCTCCATTTCCGACGGAGCGGCGGCTCTCGTTCTGGCCTCTGCAGACGCCGCTGAGGCGAAAGGACTAACCGTCCGCGCGCGCGTTTTAGGCCACGCCAGCCATGCGCAGGCCCCGGGCCTGTTCACAACCGCTCCGGTTCCTGCGGCGCAAAAGCTGCTTGAGCGTCTGGGCTGGACCAAAGATGATGTGGACCTGTGGGAGGTGAATGAAGCCTTCGCCGTGGTTCCGATGGCTTTCATGCACGAAATGGGGCTGCCGCGTGACAAGGTCAACGTCAATGGTGGCGCCTGCGCCCTGGGCCATCCAATCGGCGCATCTGGTGCCCGGATCATGGTCACCCTTCTGAATGCCCTGGAAAAACGCGACCTGAAACGCGGGATCGCAGCGATCTGTATCGGTGGCGGAGAGGGCACGGCAATCGCCATCGAACGCGTTTGACCCTCTGCGCTTTTGCAAATACTCCGGGGACTGGGGTCGTCGCCCCCCAAGACCTGGATCGGAGCAACGCCAATATGACCGTCGACTATGACACCCTCGCCAAAACCATCGCCTCCCTGACCGAAGGCGAAACCGATCAGGTCTCCCTGATGGCGACCATCGCGTGCGAGGTGCATCACGCCGATAATCGCTTTGACTGGACGGGGTTCTACCGCGTCACCGAACCGGGCCTGCTGAAGATCGGCCCGTATCAAGGCGGTCACGGCTGTCTAGTCATCCCGTTCGAGCGCGGCGTGTGCGGCGCAGCCGCGCGCACGGGTGAGGTGCAACTGGTTCCGGATGTGGATGCCTTTCCTGGTCATATCGCCTGCGCATCTTCCACAAGGTCAGAGCTTGTTTTGCCCGTACGCGATGCCTCGGGCGCCGTTGTTGCCGTGTTTGACATCGATAGCGACCAGCCGGATGCTTTCACGGATGTTGACGCGTCCGAACTGACCAAAATTCTTCAGAACGTTTTCTCCGCCTAGCTGCAACCCTAACTAAATCCTTGTGTTACTTGGGTTTGGTCTCTGGTCTATGATTTGTCGTGAAAAAATGCTTTGAAATTTCACGGAACTGAGGCATCGTGAAAAACGTAGAAGGAATTTCACGAGAATCGGAGTCTGGCTTTGAACACGCAAACCCCTCAGCGCGCGACGCTCGGAGCGGACTTGCGAGCCTTGCGAAAGGCAAGGGGTTTGACGCTGACTGAAATTGCCGATCGCCTGAACCGCTCGGTCGGCTGGCTGAGTCAGGTCGAGCGGGACATGTCCGACCCTTCAATCTCGGACCTGCGTCAGATCGCGGAATGTCTGGGTGTTCCCATGTCGATGCTGTTTTCGCATTCTGCCGCTCCGGTTGAGGAGCAAGGCTATGTGGTTCGCGCCGTTTCACGACGTCCTATGGGCTCGGGTGAAGAAGGTCTGATCGAAGAACTGCTGTCGCCAGACCTGACCGATGATTTCGAGATGGTGCATTCCACGTTTGAGCCCCGATCCAAAATGCAAAAACCCGCGGACCGACCTACGCAGGAGGTCGGATATATGATCTCGGGCCAACTGGACCTGACGATCGGCGCGCGGCACTTCACGGTCGGCCCGGGCGACAGTTTCCGGATCAAGCACGAACCCTATCAATGGGCAAACCCCTATGATGAGCCCGCCGTGGCCATCTGGGTCATTGCACCACCGGTATACTGATGAGCTTTGAGGCCTGGACCATATTCGCGCTGTTCTGGGTGGTGTTCGTCATCACTCCGGGGCCGAACGCGGTCAATTGTATCTCAAACGGCATGAGCTTGCCCTTCCCGAAGGCGATGCTTGGTGTGCTTGCGATCCTGACGCAGGCCAGTGCGTTTTTGAGCTTGTCGGCATTGGGCGTAACCGCCCTGATCGCAGCCTCACCCACCGCGTTCTTCATTGCCAAATTGGTCGGGGCGGGGTTTCTGATCTGGGTCGGTATTCGCGGATGGATCAACGCGAAACGGCCAGCGCCTGCCACTGAGCGCCCTGCGCGGCATGTCTATCTGCATGCGCTGGCGGTGGCGACGATCAACCCCAAAAGCGTTGCTGGCTATCTGGCGGCTTTCTCGCAATTTGTGCAGCCCGACGTGCCGATCTGGCAGCAGATGGGGGTGATCATGCCGACCGCTCTGATCATCACGACGCTCAGCTATACCGGCTTTACCCTGCTGGGCGCGCTGATGGGCAAGGCGGCATTGGGGGCTGTGTTCAATATCTGGGTCCGCCGGATCATGGCGACCTGTTTCATCATCTATGGCGTGTTGCTGGGTGCCAGCTCTTCGCCCGCAGCAAGGGGGTAGCGATATGCAGACGGGATCCTGCCTTTGCGGCAAAGTCGCGTTTACGATTGACGGAGACCTCTCGCCGCCCTCTGCCTGCCATTGCGGTCAGTGCCGCAAACAATCGGGTCATGTCTGGTCATCGACTTGGACACATCAGGACAACTTAAGCTTCACCGCCAGTGACACGCTACGTTGGTTCCGCTCCTCAGAAACGGCACGGCGCGGGTTCTGCAGCGAATGCGGCTCATTCCTGTTCTGGCAGCACAATGAAGAAGACACGATTTCGATCTCGATGGGGGCGCTCAGCGAACCGACGGGACTGAAACTCTCAAAGCACATCTTTGTCGCGGACAAGGGTGACTACTACGACATCTCAGACGATCTGCCCCAGCGGGCACAGTAACAGAGGATCAAAACACATGAGTGATTTTCCAACCAAGGCCCGTGTGGTCATCATCGGTGGCGGCGTTGTCGGCTGCTCGTCCTTGTATCATCTGGCGAAAAAGGGCTGGACGGACTGCGTTCTGCTGGAAAAGAACGAACTGACTGCGGGGTCTACATGGCACGCGGCGGGTAACGTGCCGACCTTCTCGACTTCGTGGGCGATCATGAACATGCAGCGCTATTCGACCGAGCTGTATTCGCGTCTGGCCGAAGAAGTCGACTATCCGATGAACTACCACGTTTCGGGGTCTATCCGTTTGGCGCACAGTAAAGAGCGCATGCAGGAATTCGAACGCGCGATGTCGATGGGTCTGTACCAGGGCATCCCGATGGAGATGTGGACCCCAGAGCAGGCGAAAGAGCGCTACCCGTTCCTTGAAACCCATGATCTGGAAGGCGTGCTGTACGACCCGACCGATGGCGACATTGATCCGGCGCAGCTGACACAAGCCTTCGCCAAAGGCGCGCGTGATCTGGGCCAAAAAATCATCCGCTTCTGCCCGGCCACCGATGTAACGCAACACGATGACGGCACTTGGACCGTTCACACCGAAAAGGGCGACATTGCCTGTGACTATGTCGTCAACGCAGCCGGATATTACGCGCAGCGTGTGGGTGAGATGTTCAAACCCTATGGCGGCCGCATGGTGCCCGCCATGGTCATGAGCCACCAGTACCTGCTGACCGATGAAGTCCCCGAGGTTGAGGCATGGTCGAAGGAGAACGGTGGCAAACTGCCTCTGCTGCGCGACGTGGATATCTCATACTACCTGCGTCAGGAAAAGAACGGCTTCAACCTTGGCCCCTACGAGCCCAACTGTAAGGGCGAATGGATGACCGAAGACGACCCGATGCCCGAGGATTTCAGCTTCCAACTTTGGAACGACGATCTGGACCGGATTGAGGACATCATCACGGACGCGATGGAACGGGTTCCGCTGATGGCAACCTCGGGGGTTGGTCGCGTGATCAACGGCCCGATCCCTTACGCGCCGGACGGTCTACCGATGATCGGCCCAATGCCCGGTGTGAACAACGCATTTGAAGCGCACAGCTTTACCTTCGGCATCGCGCAAGGTGGTGGTGCAGGCAAAGTACTGGCCGAATGGATCGTTGATGGCCACACCGAGTGGGATATGTGGGCCGTCGATCCGCGCCGCTACACCGACTACACCGATCAGGACTACTGCAACCAGAAGGGCATGGAGGTCTACGGCAACGAATATGCCATGCACTTCCCGCACCACGAATGGCCTGCTGCGCGCGACAAGAAGCTATCGCCAGTCCATGCCAAGGTCAAAGAGCTCGGCGGTGTCATGGGGGCCTATAACGGCTGGGAACGTGCCAATTGGTTTGCCAAGCCGGGCGACGACACCTCGCTTGAGGCCACGCATACATGGGGTCGCTCGGGCCCGTGGGAGCAGCGCATCAAGGAAGAATGCGAAGCCGTGCGCGACAATTGCGGTGTGCTGGACCTGCCGGGCTTCTCGCGTTTCATGGTCAAAGGTGAAGGTGCTGCCGAAACTCTGCGTGGCCTGATCACCGGTGGTCTGCCCAAGATTGGCCGCATCAACCTCGTCTACATTTCGGACGACCGTGGCCGTATCCTGACCGAGATGTCCTGTATTCGCCTGGGCGAGGATGAGTTTGTGATGATCACAGCCGCCACCGCGCAGTGGCACGACCGCGACATCCTGATGTCCGCCATGCCCTCTAGCGTTTCAGTCGAGGACGTCACTACCACTCGTGACACGCTGATCGTGACCGGCCCGAAATCGCGCGAGATCCTCTCGGGCCTCAGCGATGCGGACCTGTCCACTGGCTGGCTAACGCATCAGTCCGCGACGGTTGCGGGCAAACCAGTCTTCCTGATCCGCGTCTCCTTCGCCGGAGAGCTGGGTTGGGAGGTTCACGCCCTCAACGAAGACATGCCCGCGATCTACGAAGCGATCCTCGACGCGGGTGCGACCCCGTTCGGCATGTACGCCCTGAACTCTCTGCGTATCGAGAAAGGCTACCGTGCGTGGAAGGGCGATCTGTCGACCGACTACTCGCTACTGGAAGGCGGGCTGGAGCGGTTTGTTAAACTGGACAAACCGCAAGACTTCCCCGGCAAGGCCGCGATCCTGAACGAAAAGCAACAGGGCGTGAAGAAATCCTTTGTCACGCTGACAGTGGACGCAGGCGATTGCGACGCGCCTTACATGTCCTGCATCTGGCAGGGCGATCAGATCGTGGGCGAGACCACCTCGGGCGCATGGGGCTATCGCGTTGGCAAGTCCATCGCGTTGGGCATGGTCAAGACCGACGTCGCAAACCCGGGTACTGAGCTTGAGGTTGAGATCTACGGCCAGAAGTACCGCGCCGTTGTTCAGGAAGACCAGCCGCTCTGGGATCCCGCCAACGAGCGTCTGCGCGCTTGATCCCTTTGGGGATTGCCAAATTGGCACAAAACTCCAAGCTGGGGCCCATGGTGGGCCCCAGTCTGCCTTTCACCAAAGTCCAAATCGGAAGGCTGAAATGACGATCCCTGCACATATGTCCGGCGTATACCTCATTCATCACGGCGGGCCGGAGGCTTTGCAGTGGCGCGAGGATATTCCCGTTCCAACGCCCGGTCCCGGGCAGGTTCTGGCCCGCGTCGCAGCTGCCGGGGTCAACAACACCGATATCAATACGCGGGTCGGGTGGTACTCCTCGGACGTGACCGGGGCCACCGATGACGTCGATCAGGATGTCGACGCCGGAGGGTGGGGCGGTGCGCTACAGTTTCCTCGAATTCAAGGCGGCGACCTGTGCGGCATTGTCGAAGCAGCCGGTCCGGGTTCAGGGTTTCAACCCGGTCAGCGCGTGACCTGCCCGATCAATCTGCCGCGCCCGCGACCTGGCCATCCACAGGGGTTTATTGCCTTAGGCTCTGAGATTGATGGCGCCTTTGCCCAATATTGTCTGGTCGAGGCGGATGTTCTCTACGATGTCTCTGCCTCGCCCCTGTCAGACACCGAGATCGCGGCCATTCCCTGCGCCTTTGGCACGGCCGAGAACCTTTTGACCCGCGCCGGGGTCACTGCTGGCCACAAGGTGCTGATCACGGGGGCTTCGGGGGGTGTCGGTCTGGCGGCAGTGCAACTGGCCCGCCTGCGCGGCGCGTCCGTCTGGGGCATAACCAGTGCCGCCAAGGCCGAGGTTGTGAAATCCCAAGGCGCGGTTGAGACCTTTGATCGCGATGCTGTGTTGCCTGCAGATATGTTCGACGTCGTGATCGACGTGGTTGGAGGCCCTAAATGGGCGGGCCTCGTGCTGGCCCTGAAACCCGGCGGGCACTACGCTGTATCAGGTGCGATTGCAGGCCCGATGGTGCAGGCCGATCTGCGCGACATCTACCTGCGCGATATCACCATTCACGGCTGCACTCACCAATCGCCTGAGGTGTTTGGCCGTCTGGCTGAGCTAATGAATGCCGGTCGGATCAAGCCTTTGATTTCCCGCACCTATCCCCTAAGGGATATTGCTAAGGCACAAGAGGATTTCCAATCCAAAGCGTTGCCGGGGAAATTGGTGCTGATCCCGTAAGGAGTTTATGACATGGCCGAAATTACTCTGTTAGATGGCTCGATCGGGCAGGAGCTGGTCAAGCGCAGCGGCAAACAACCGACGCCGCTCTGGTCGACGCGGGTGATGATCGATCATCCGGAGTTGGTGCGTGAGGTGCATGCCGAATACTTCCGGCGTGGGGCTACTGTTGCGACGACCAACACCTATGCCGTCCACCGCTCGCGCCTTGTGCGCGAAGGGATCGAGGATCAGTTGGCGCAATTGATCCATACGGCCGTATCTCAGGCCGATCTGGCGCGCGAAGGAAGTGGTGGGCGCATCGCAGGAGCGCTTGGGCCGTTATTGGCCTCCTACAGACCCGATCTTGAGCCTGATCCGGAGGAGGCCGGACGCAAATTCGCTGAACTGGTCGCGCTTATGGGGGATGGTGTGGACCTGATCCTGATCGAAACCGTCTCGTCGGTGATGGAGGCCGAAGGCGCCCTGAGGGGCACTGCTGGCTGCGGGAAACCTGTGTGGCTGGCACTGTCTCCGATGGATGAAGACGGAACGCGTCTGCGATCTGGTGAGCCGTTGGATCAGATTGCCCCCTTGGTCAAGCGTTACAATCCGCAAGCCGTGCTGATCAACTGCACCCGTCCCGAAGCGGTTCCAGCCGGGCTTGAAATATTGTCAGGGATGGGACTGCCATGTGGTGCCTATGCAAACGGCTTCACCCATATCGCCGAGGGGTTTTTGCAAGATGCCCCCACGGTTGATAGTCTCGCACAGCGCCACGACCTAAGCCCCGAGGCCTATGCCGACCACGCGATGGCCTGGGTCGAGCAAGGCGCAACAATCGTTGGCGGATGCTGCGAGATCGGCCCGGATCATATCGAGGCCCTCGCGCGCCGCCTGGAATCAGCCGGTCATCGGATCGTCTGAACCGACAAGGGAACGGTATGTCCGAGACATCATCGCCAGCCACTGACAGGCGTCAGACCAACCCCGTGCATTTCGACATTCTGGTCGCGCCGGGCTTTGTGCTGCTGGAACTCGCGTCGCTGGTGGATGTTCTACGGATTTCCAATCGGGTGTCTGCAACGCCACCGTTCACCTATACCTACCGATCCCTACGCGGTGGTCCAATTGCCAGCAGCAGTGACGCAACGGTTCAGACCGAAACCGTGCCAACCCAACCCGATGCCACCTATCTGTTTGTGATCGGCAATTCGGACCCGGATCACCCCGACCTGTCTTTGGGTCGGGTGGTGTCGAACTATACCTATCGCGGCGCGCAGGTGTTTTTGTTGGCCGAAGCGGCAAGCCGGTATATCGACGAGCAGGGCACAGCCGATCTGGCAACCCATTGGGAAAACGCCTCATTCCTGCGTGAACGCGGCGCGCGGTTCGAGGCGAAACTGTCCATCGCAACCGAGCGCGGCGCAGTCGTCACTTGTGCAGGTATGGGGGCCACCACCGATATCGCGCTGGTCGTGATCGGGCGGCATATCTCGGGGCCCACGCAATTGACCGTGGCGGACGTCATGCTGCATGAAAATATACGCGATTTTTCGTCGATGCAGCCGTTCTCAGGCGCAAAAAACACCGCGACTGGGGACAAGAAACTGGATCATTGCATCAAGCTGATGCAGGCCAACATCGAAGACCCTTTGCCAATCCAGGACCTTGTGGACAGCCTGAATATCTCGAATCGATCGCTCGAGAGGAAGTTCAAGGCGTTCTTCGGCACCACACCCAATGGGTTCTATCGTGAAATGCGGTTGGCCAAAGCGAACAACCTTTTGCTGAACACCACTATGAGCGTGCGCGAAATAGGTTTGGCCTGCGGTTTCCCGAACGGGTTCTCATCAGTTTACCGGAGTTTTTTCGGTGTGACGCCGTTTGTGATGCGCCAACAAAAGCGACAAGCCGCGCAGAGATGATTTTTGCGGATGCGATGACGTTTTTGATGGATTCCGCGCCGATTTTTCATGCCATTCAGGGACAAACCTGAACGAACGGAGTCTTCACTATGGTTGATCTTCCCAGCAAGACCCGCGTGGTCATTATCGGCGGCGGCGTGATCGGATGCTCGGTTGCCTATCACCTGACCAAGAAGGGCTGGAAAGATGTTGTGCTGCTTGAGCGCAAGCAACTGACCAGCGGTACAACCTGGCATGCGGCTGGTCTGATCGCGCAGCTGCGCGCGACGGCGAACATGACCAAGCTGGCGAAGTACAGTCAGGAGCTCTACGGCTCGCTTGAGGAGGAAACCGGTGTCGCGACGGGCTTCAAACGCTGCGGCTCGATCACTGTCGCGCTGACCGAAGAGCGTAAGGAAGAGATCTACCGCCAGGCCGCCATGGCCCGCGCCTTTGGGGTCGAAGTCGAAGAGATCTCGAATGAGCGCGTGGCCGAGCTATTTCCGCACCTCAACATCGAAGACGTCAAAGGGGCTGTGTATCTGCCGCTGGACGGGCAGGGCGACCCGGCGAATATCGCGCTGGCTCTGGCCAAAGGTGCGCGCCAGCGCGGTGGCATCGTGAAAGAGCGTGTGAAGGTCACCGATATCGTCAGGCAAGGTCGCAAGGTCACCGGCGTTGACTGGGTTGCCGACGATGGCAGCGCCTCGGGCCATATCGAATGCGATATGGTGGTGAACTGCGCCGGGATGTGGGGCCACGAAGTGGGTCGCATGGCGGGCGTGAACGTTCCTTTGCATGCCTGCGAGCATTTCTACATTGTCACCGAGGGCATCGATGGCCTGACACAGCTGCCGGTTCTGCGCGTCCCGGATGAATGCGCTTACTACAAGGAAGACGCAGGCAAAATTTTGCTCGGCGCGTTTGAACCGAACGCTAAGCCCTGGGGCATGAATGGTATCCCCGACAGCTTTGAGTTCGATCAACTGCCCGAGGATTTCGACCATTTTGAACCAATCCTCGAAGCGGCGGTGAACCGTATGCCGATGCTGGCCGAAGCCGGTATCCACACCTTCTTCAACGGACCTGAATCTTTCACTCCCGATGATGCCTATCACTTGGGTCTTGCGCCCGAGATGGACAATGTCTGGGTCGCGGCAGGCTTCAACTCGATCGGTATCCAGTCGGCCGGTGGCGCGGGCATGGCGTTGGCCGAATGGATGGACAGCGGTGAGAAGCCGTTTGATCTGGGCGATGTCGACATCAGCCGGATGCAGCCCTTCCAAGGCAACAAGCAGTACTTGTTCGAGCGTTCGAAAGAGACGTTGGGCCTGCTCTACGCCGATCACTTCCCCTACCGTCAGAAAGCCACGGCACGCGGAGTGCGGCGAACTCCGTTCCACCATCACCTGTTGGAACAAGGCGCGGTCATGGGGGAATTAGCCGGTTGGGAGCGGGCCAATTGGTTCGCCAACGACGGGCAGGAACGCGAATACCAGTATAGCTGGAAGCGTCAGAACTGGTTCGAAAACTCTGCCGCAGAACACCGCGCTGTGCGCGAGAATGTCGGCATGTATGACATGTCCTCCTTCGGGAAAATCCGCGTCGAAGGTCCGGATGCCGAGGCATTCATGAACTACATCGGCGGCGGCGACTACTCGGTGCCGAACGGCAAGATTGTCTACACCCAGTTCCTGAACCGCACCGGCGGGATCGAGGCCGACGTAACCGTGACCCGCCTGACCGAGACCGCCTATTTAGTCGTCACGCCAGCCGCGACCCGTCTGTCAGATCAAACATGGATGCAGCGCTATGCAGGCAACTTCAACGTCGTCATCACGGATGTGACCGCAGGCGAAGGCGTTCTGGCCATCATGGGACCGAACGCGCGCGCTTTGCTCGAAAAAGTCTCGCCCAACGATTTCTCAAACGCGACCAACCCATTTGGTACCGCGCAAGAGATCGAGCTTGGCCTGGGCCTCGCCCGCGCGCACCGCGTCACCTATGTGGGAGAGCTGGGGTGGGAGATCTATGTCTCCTCTGATATGGCAGGTCATGCCTTCGAGACGCTGCACGCAGCCGGGCAGGATATGGGTCTAAAACTGTGCGGCATGCACATGATGGACAGCTGCCGCATCGAAAAGGGCTTCCGCCATTTTGGGCATGACATCACCTGTGAAGACCACGTGGTTGATGCCGGGCTTGGTTTTGCCGTGAAGGTCGACAAGGGCTGTGACTTCATTGGCCGCGAAGCCGTGATTGCGCGCAAAGAGACTGGCCCCAAAAACCGCCTCGTGCAGTTCAAGCTGACTGAGGCCGAGCCGCTGTTGTTCCACAACGAACCTATCGTGCGTGACGGTGAATATGTCGGCTATCTGAGTTCCGGCAACTACGGCCACACTCTGGGTGGTGCTATCGGTCTGGGCTATGTGCCGTGTGAAGGTGAAAAAGCTGCGGATGTTCTGGCATCGAGCTACGAGATCGACGTTTGTGGTGTCAAAGTGAAGGCCGAGGCGTCTTTGAAGCCCATGTATGATCCCAAGTCCGAGCGCGTGAAAGTTTAACCCGCAGAACAGGGGGCTCTGCCCCCGTCGCGGTAAGCCGCGACTCCCCTGAGATACTTAGGGCCAGATGAAGCAGGGGATCCAGTCTTCATCTGGCTAAAAATATCCCGGAGCGCGAGGCAGAGCCTCGCAAAATTGCGCGGTTTCGAAGTCGACCCATCACAATTCGTTATGTGCGACTTCACTGTTTTCAGAGTTTTCAACCCTTCCGGAACTGCCGTAAATGGGTCCGATACTTGTCGGAGATTTCCCGTGGCGACTGCCTCCTCACCTTTACAAAACGCGGACACTCCAAAGGGGTTTGTACTGGCGGTTTCAGCCTATGTCATGTGGGGTTTCCTGCCTCTCTATATGAAAGCGCTGAGCCATATTGGCCCGGTTGAGGTTGTGGCGCATCGGGTCATCTGGTCGGTGCCGGTGGCAGGGCTTCTTCTGGTCATTCTGGGGCGGACCCGAGACCTTAGGGCCGCGTTGGGCAATCCCAAGATGTTGGGAATGGCGGCTTTGACGGCGGCGCTGATCTCGGTGAACTGGGCGATTTATGTCTGGGCGATCTCAACCGGCCATGCGTTGGATGCGGCGCTCGGGTATTATATCAACCCTTTGTTCAGTATCGCCTTGGGCGCTGTGTTGCTGCGAGAACCTCTGACGCGCATGCAATTGGTTGCTGTCGGTCTGGCGGCTTTGGGCGTTTTGGTTCTGGTGGTCGAGGCTGGGCGTCTGCCTTGGGCGGCGCTGGGTTTGATGGTGAGTTGGGGTTTCTATGCCTTCTTCAAAAGGTCTCTGCCGATTGGTCCCAATCAGGGATTTCTGCTTGAGGTTCTTATCCTTTTGATCCCCGCAATCGCCTATGTGACGTGGCTGGGTGTTCAGGGAACTGGGCACTTCGGGATGTTGGCCTCGGATACTCTCTTGCTGTCCTGCGCTGGTGTCGTGACGGCGGTGCCGTTGCTGGTCTATGCCAATGGGGCCAAGCTCGTCAGGCTGTCGACGATGGGTATCCTGCAATACATCGCGCCCACCATGATCTTCATCACCGCAGTCGCCGTGTTCGGAGAACAGATTGACCGCGGCCGCATGATTGCCTTCCCTCTGATCTGGGCAGCGCTTGTGGTGTATTCGATCCCGATGATCCGGCAGGCGCGGGCTCAGGCCTGAAGGAGAAGCCGCGCTGCGCTTTCGGCCCAAATCGCGTAGGTTTTGGGGCTGGGGTGGTATCCATCCGGCGCCGCCAGAGCGGGATCATCCGGTAAATCCAGTGACAAGTGTCGGAGTTGCGGATGGGCGGCAACGACCTGTTGCAGACCCCGATCCAGGCGCGCGGATTGTCGACCCAAAACCCAAGCCAAGGGATGGGGCAGGGACGGAAAGCGGTTCATCTGCGGCACTGCTGTCGCCACAACGCGTCGCGCGCCGAGGTGTTGGGTCAATATCCTGGCCAACTGGTTTTGCCGTTCGACGAAGCGTTTGTAGGTCACGCCTCGGGTCACGTCGTTTACGCCGAGCGCTGTCACAACCGCATCGAATGTGCCATCAATCGCTTGCAACCTCTCAAGCGTGTCTCGTGTCGTGTGTCCGGTTGTTGCCTCCAACCGCCATTCGACCGAGTGATGCCGCGCCAAGTGTTTGACCAAATGGCCTGACAGCGCCTGTTCTTGCGTGCCCGCGCCTACGCCGGCGGCAGAACTGTCGCCCGCTATCAACAGGCGCAGGCGAGGCCCACGGCCCGTTCGCCCTTCGCGTGGACCGATTGGTTCCGGCAGCAGCTGGGCCTTGCGGCGCACAGCCAATCCCTGCGCCGCCAGAACCGGCAGAAGGGGAACACGCAGAATCTGATCGGCGGCAAGCGGATTTGACATGATCAGCTTAGGGCGGATTTGAATTCCAGAAACCGCGGGTCGGTCATCACACGGGCCATCATCGCCTCACGCAGGGCGCCGATGGTCTTGTGAGGGCGCATGACGACTTCAAATTGCTGGATCAATCCGTCGTCGTTCAGTGTGATCAGGTCCACGCCAACCGCATCCAGATCTCCGACCTTGCATTGAAACTCCAGCGCCCAGTCATTGCCACTGCCCATGATCCGTCGATAGCGGAAGTCGGCAAATACCTTGCCCACATGGCCCAACACGGCCGCGACCGGCGCGCGGCCGGTCCATGTGCTGTAGTAGGTGGGCGGCATGAAGCGGACGTCCTCGGCCAAAAGCGCGTGAATGAGGTCTTCGTCCCCTTTGGCGACAACCTCTTGCATGCGTTCGATTGTTGGATGCATGACCTCTCCCCTTTTGCCTCAACGGTTCACGATACGCGTGCCGCGCGCAAGGACGACGTTGCGGGAAGTGGCGCTGTGGGATAGGCACGCGGGCATGAATGAGACCTACGATCCCCCCCAGACACCGCTGGATGTGCTGCATGAAGATGCGCAACTCATTGTGGTGAACAAGCCCTCGGGCTTGTTGTCGGTGCCGGGGCGAGGTGCGCATTTGGCGGATTGCCTGCTGACCCGCGTGCAGGCGGTGTTCCCTCAGGCCCTGTTGGTGCATCGGTTGGATAGGGATACCTCGGGCGTGATGGTGTTTGCGCAGACACCCCACGCGCAACGCAACCTGAGCATGCAGTTCGAGCAGCGCCAAACCCGTAAAACCTACATAGCGCGCGTTTGGGGGCGGCTGGAGGCCAAGACGGGCACGGTTGATCTGCCGCTCATCGTCGACTGGCCGAACCGACCGCGTCAGATGGTGTGTCATGATACAGGCAAGCAAGCCGTCACTGACTGGCGTGTTGTCAAATACGAAGGTGATACGACGCGCGTACGTCTGTTTCCGAAAACCGGCCGCTCGCATCAGTTGCGCGTTCACATGCTGGCCTTGGGCCACCCGATTCTGGGTGACCCGTTTTACGCCGAAGGCGCAGCGCGCGATTTCCCGCGCCTTATGCTGCATTCTGAAGAGCTGCGCCTGAAAAGCCCCGAAGGGGGCGTGGCGATGAAGTTTCGTGCCAAGGCGGATTTCTAGGTTCAGGCCACGTTGGTCCACAACAGTTTCAGGTTCCCGAGGGAAAACCGCCGCGAACGTTTGCGGCGCGCGGGTTGTGCGCGGTGTCGATCTGCGGCTAGTTCACGCTCGATCTCATAGGCGCGAAGGGTGTGATCCTGCGACCAACGTTCAAGTTTCAGGTGCATCAGAACATGGTTGTCTAGACTGGGCATATTGGGCCTCCGGGTTTTTGAAATCTGACCCAATCTCGCGCACCACTCCTGACACCCCCTTGTCAGGGGGATGTGCTAGGTTGTCAGCAGTTTGACAGGAGACCCCGACATGAGCCGCTCGACCCGGTTGTTCGAAATCATCCAGATGCTCAGGGCCGCAGATGCGCCCGTGACGGCCGATCAACTGGCCGAAAAGCTCGAGGTCTCCACGCGCACGGTCTACCGTGATATCGCCGAGCTACAGGCGCAGCGCACGCCGATCGAGGGCGAGGCAGGCGTTGGCTATCTGATGCGGCGCGGCTATGATCTGCCACCGTTGAATTTCGACGCCGAAGAGGTTGAGGCGCTGTGGGTCGGGCTATCGATGCTGGCGCGCACCGGTGACAGTCATCTGCAACGGGCAGCGCGGCGCATCTGTGACAAGATCGACGCGCTCCATTGTCCTGCCGATTGGCTGCAGGTCTCGACCTGGGGTGCGCCGGTTGATGATCCCGCGAAAGGATGCATCCCTGTGGCCAGTTACCGCGAAGCGATACGGGCCGAGCAGAAACTGCGCATCACCTATGTCAACGGTGCGGGCGAACGCTCTGAGCGAGTCATTCGGCCTGTGGCTCTGATCTACCACATCGAATGCACGATGCTGGCCGGGTGGTGCGAGCTGCGGGGCGGGTTCCGGCATTTCCGGACCGACCGTATCTGGGCCTGTGAAGACACGGGCCAAAGTTTCCGTGGCCAAGGCAGTTCGCTCCGGGATTTGTGGAACGAGCAGGAGGGCAAAGATCCGGCCGCGCAGACCGTCTGAACAAGTATGGGCGGGGATTCGCCGACTTCACCGCTTTGTTGCTTGAGCCCGCGCAACGCTGCCGTGATATACTGATCTGCAACAAGGCAAACCCGATCAACGGGTGCCCGAGCAGAAGGTGATACCATGACGATTTCCAAGTTTTTTCTGGCAACCGGGCTATGCTCGGCCATGACTCTGGCGGCCTGTACCGATCCGGGCACGTTGAACCTGCCCTCCGATCCGAATCAGAATGCCAAGCAGGGCGCGGTTTTGGGTGGTTTGGTTGGTGCTGGTGTCGGCGCAATCGCGAACAACTCGAACCCTCTTTTGGGCGCGGTAGCAGGCGGTGCGATCGGTGCGGCTGGTGGAGGCCTGATCGGCAACCAACTTGATAAACAGGCGGCAGAGTTGCGTCAGCAGCTGGCCAATGACGGGATCACCATTGTCAACTCGGGCGACCGGCTGATTGTGACCGTTCCCAATGACATCACCTTCGACACTGACAGTGCGACGGTCCGCCCGGCCTTGCGCGCCGATCTGGTGCGGGTTGGTCAGAACCTCGTGAATTATCCGAACTCCAACGTGCAAATCATCGGTCACACCGACAGTGACGGCGAGGCCTCGTACAACCAAGGCCTGTCCGAGCGTCGCGCCAATGCGGTTGCAGACGTCCTTCAGGCGAACGGTGTGAACTACAGCCGGATCGTCACCATCGGGCGCGGTGAAGATAACCCGGTTGCCTCAAACCTAACGCCGGAAGGCAAATCGCAGAACCGCCGGGTCGAGATCGTGATCGTACCCAGCGCAAACTCGTAATCCTATGTGCATTTCGGGCGGCCTTCGGGCTGCCCCTTTGCGCACGATCTGTGCAAGAAATGGGGTTTGGATCGGGCGCGTCTCGGTCTACCTATTGGGAAACACTGAAACGGAGTTTCCCGCAATGTCCCAACCGACCCTTCTTGGCCTGTCCGGTTCCCTGCGTCAGTCAGCAACAAACCGTAAACTACTGCGAGAGGCGGCTCGCCTTTTTGATCCTGCCAGCTTTGTCGAAGCGGATCTGAACCTGCCCCTCTATGATGGGGATCTGGAAGAGGGTGAGGGTATCCCAGCCGCCGTGCAAACGCTGGCCGACCAGATCGCGCAAGCGGATGCGGTGATTATATCCACACCGGAATACAACAAGGGGCCGTCGGGCGTGCTGAAAAACGCGCTGGACTGGGTCAGCCGCACGTCGGGCAAACCTTGGGCCGACAAGCCGGTTGCAGTAATGTCAGCCGCAGCGGGCCGGGCCGGAGGGGAGCGCGCCCAGATGGTCCTTCGCGCCTATTTGGTGCCGTTCCAACCGCGCATTCTGCAAGGCCCCGAGGTCCATCTGGCCGACAGCTCCAACGCGTTTGACGACGTGGGACGGCTGACAAGTGAGCGCTATGAAAAGACCATACATGCGTTGATGCAAAAACTACGGGCTGAGGTCGGGCGTCTTTAGGCGGGTACGGTATGCGTGAGGATCGGCAAAGCGATGTGATGGACCCGGCCCGGGCAGCGGCCTTGCAGGTTGCGCTGGGGTTAGAGCCTACGATCTCTGACGGTTCTGCGTTGCCGCCGTTCTTTCATCAGCTTTATTTCTGGTCCCCGCGCGCGCCGTCTGATTTGGGGCGCGATGGGCACCCTCGGGTCGGGATTGATCTGATCCCGGACATGGGCCTGCCGCGCCGGATGTGGGCCGGGGGGCGGTTGCACTTCCATACCCCCTTGCGGGCAGGCGCAGAGGCACAGCGGCATTCCGTTCTCGAGAAGCAGAGCCGAAAAACCGGGCGCACTGGGCCGTTGGGGTTTGTCACGCTCAAGCATGAGATCTGGCAGGATGGTGCGCTCTGCGTCACCGAATGGCAGGATCTGGTCTATCGTGAAGATCCCGCTCTGGACGAGGTGAAGCCAACGCCGCCCATGGCGCGACGTGACGAAACTGAGCGCCGCGAGGTGCGCTTCGACAGCACCCTGTTGTTCCGATACTCCGCACTTACCTTCAATGGCCACCGGATCCACTACGATCTGGACTATGCGCGCGATGTCGAAGGGTATGGCGGGCTGGTCGTACACGGGCCGCTATTGGCGCAGTTGCTTATGTTGTTTGCGGAGGAGATGATCGGCCCGCTGACGCGCTTTTCGTTCCGGGCAACCGCGCCGCTTTTGCACTTTGAGACGGCCACACTCTGCCGCAACGGGCCGGACCTGTGGGTTCGAGGCCCCGATGGGCGGCAGTGCATGCAGGCAGAAGCGCGGTCAGAGTGATGCTTCGGGCCGAAAATCGTCGGGGATTACATCGCGACCGTCCAGCATGAGGTCCGCCATCACCTCGGCCACTTTCGGGGCCATGCCGAAGCCGATCTTGAAGCCGCCATTGGCGATGAACTGACCGTCGTGCAGCGGGTGTGTACCCAGCATCGGAGCGCGGCTTTTGCTGCGGGGGCGAACGCCGGCCCAACGCTCGATCACCTCGGCTCCGTGCAGCACGGGAACGGCGCGGGTGGCGCGGTCGATCAAATTGTTAAGCGCGTCGTCAGTGCTGGTCGGATCATCATAGTCTCGCTCAGAGGTCGAGCCGATGGCGAGCGTTCCGTCTCCATGCGGAACGATATGGATCGCATCTGCGAAAAGCTGCGGCACTTCGCCCGCATCAAAGCGCAGCAGGGCCGCCTGTCCCTTGATGCCATTGCCAACAGTTTTCCCGAAGCTCTGGCTGAGCTCCTGCAATCCGGCGACACCTGTTGCATGTAGAACGTGGCCCTTGTCGGGGGCCTCAGCGACCACCTCAACCCCCATGACCGAGAGCGCCGCAACCAGCGCGGCACAGGCCCTGCGCGGGTGCATCCGCGCGGTCAGGGTGTCGTGGATGACATAGCCGGTCGGGCTGGGCGGGCACCATTGGCCTGCCTCCGTCGTGGATAGCACCTGCCACTCGGCCTGGCCTTGCCAGAGCTCTTGCGCGGTGGCATGCCGTTGGTGCGCCAGCTGCAGGCTGCGCTCATCCATGATCGGTTGCAGACGTCCCAGACGCCCATAACCGGCTGAGACCCCTCCGGTCGCTTCGACCTGCGCCCAAAAGGGTTCGGCCATGATCAGGCTATCGAACTGAAAAGCTTTCTTGGCATTCCAGTTCTCGGGCACATGCGGGGCCAGGGCGCCGACCAACCCTCCGCTGGAGCCCGCGCCGGGGCCAAAGGGATCGACAACCTGCACCTTTGCGCCGCGCCGGGCGCAGGTCCAGGCGATGGACAGGCCAAAAATGCCCGCGCCGCGTACCGTCACATCGACCATTGCCAAACCCCTCTTCCTTGTTCAGTGTCGCGCCGCTTAGCTACAGGATTCCCCGATGGCAGACCAGCACGCCGAATTGACATGGAGAGAGGACCGGATTCCGGTTTCGGACCAGTTCGATGACCCCTATTTCTCGTTGCAGAACGGGTTGGAGGAGACGCGGCATGTCTTTCTGTCGGGTAACGATCTGCCCGCACGCTTTGCTCCGGGGTTTCATATTGCCGAACTGGGCTTTGGCACCGGCCTCAACCTGCTGACTGTCTGGTCCACGTGGGAGGCCGCGGGCCAGACCACCCCGCTGCGATTCACCAGTTTTGAGGCCTTCCCCATGGCCCCCGAGGATATGGCGCGCGCCTTGGCCGCTTTCCCCGAATTGCAACCTTGGACCGACCGCTTCCTGTCGCAATGGCGCGGCGGATCCTGTCAGTTCGACACGCTGCACCTTGAGGTGATCGAGGGCGACGCTCGCCAAGCGCTGCCGGGCTGGATCGGCAAGGCCGATGCGTGGTTTCTGGACGGCTTCTCGCCCGCCAAAAACCCCGAACTCTGGGGCGCGGATCTGATGCAGCAGGTATCCGATCACACGACACCGGGCGGCACCGCGGCCACCTACACCGCAGCAGGTTTTGTCCGTCGCGGGTTGGAAGAGGCCGGTTTCGCAGTCACCCGCGCGCCCGGATACGGTCGCAAACGGCATATGACACGGGCGGTAAAGGCGTGACGCAGCAGAACAATATCTCGGCCGGGATCGCGCTGATGGTCGCCTCGACAGTGGTTTTCGCCTTGCAGGACGGGATCTCGCGCCATCTGGCGGGGACGTATAACACCTATATGGTGGTGATGGTCCGCTATTGGTTCTTCGCGGCTTTTGTCATCGCATTGGCGGCGCGCGCTCCGGGTGGCTTGAAGGCTGCGGCGCGCACCGATCAGCCGAAACTCCAGATCTTTCGTGGTGTTCTGCTGGTGACTGAGATCTGTGTCGCCGTTTTCGGCTTCACCAAGCTGGGTCTGATAAACAGTATGGCGGTCTTTATTTGCTACCCCCTTTTGGTCGCGGCCCTCAGCGGCCCGGTTCTGGGTGAAAGCGTGGGTTGGCGACGCTGGACGGCGATCGGGGTCGGCTGCGTCGGCGTGCTAATCATCCTGCAACCGGGGGTCGGCGTGTTTAACCCGTGGGCGATCATTCCGCTGATCTCGGCCTTTCTGTTTGCGGTTTATTCGCTGCTCACCCGCTATGCCGCGCGTCGAGACAGCGCCGCCACCAGCTTTTTCTGGACCGGCGTCAGCGGAGCCGTTGCCATGACGCTGGTCGGCATGTGGTTCTGGGAGCCGATGGCAAAGGCAGATTGGGCCTGGATGGCAACGCTCTGTGTCAGCGGTGCCTTTGGCCATTGGCTACTGATCAAGTGCTATGAGGCGGCCGAGGCCAGTGCGGTGCAGCCCTTTGCCTACCTCCATCTGGTCTGGGTGGCGATCCTTGGCATCGCAATCTTCAACGAGGTCCTGCGCCCCGAAGTTGTTGTCGGCGCAGGGCTGGTTGTTGCTGCGGGGCTGTTCACCCTATGGCGCGAACGCCGCAAGGGTTGACCCGGTCAGCTCCTGTGAGAAGGGCACGGGCAGGGCGGGTTTGCCCAATCGAGCGCGGTAGACCGGCAGGCTTTCGGTCACGCGCATCACATAGTTGCGCGTTTCGCTGAAGGGGATGGTCTCGATCCAGTCGACCACATCCACCTCACCGGCGCGGGGGTCGCCATAGCGCTCCATCCATGAGATCGGCCGCCGGGGTCCGGCGTTGTACCCGGCAGCCATCATGACCACATTGCCGTTGAAATCCGACGCAAGGCTGGACAGGTAGTTGGCCCCCAGCTTGGCATTGTATTCCCAGTCCGTGGTCAGCCGCCCGGTCTGATGCCCGCTGAGGATCCCCAGCTCCTGCGCGACCAGTTTGGCCGTCGCTGGCATCACTTGCATCAAGCCGCGCGCGCCTGCGCCGCTGATCACCACCGGATCAAATTCGCTTTCACGCCGAGCAATGGCCAAGGTCATCTCTTTGGCCATCGGCAGGCCGATATCTGCGACCGGATGCACGGGGTAATAGGCTGCGGGCAGAACCGTTCCTGTGGTCGCGGCGCGTTTGGCGATCATCACGGCCAGATGTGGCTCTTTCAACTCGATGACCAGATCGCCCAGTTGATTGGCTTGCGCTGTATCGAGGCTTTCGACCAAATGGGTCAAAAACCGTTCAGAGAGGTTATCCTCCCCTGCCTTGAGCAGTAGCAGACCGGCCTCCAACACGCTGGAGTTCGCAAATTCGGCTTGCCGCCAATGCGCGGCGCGGGGCGGGTTGGCGAGGGTGCTGTCAAACGGTCGCCCGATCTGCTCGGCTGCCAGAATGCCGTAGAAAGACGTCTGATAATCTGCACCCATTGCATAAGCGTCATAGGCTTTCTCAGCATCCCCTTGTGCCGCGTAGGCGCGACCCAGCCAATAGCCAGCGCGGCCACGTGATATCGGAGACTTCACTGCGCCTTCGAAGTTCTGGAAATGCCGAACCGCCGTCGCGGGGTCGTTCAGTTTGCGCAAAGCCAAAAACCCGGCCAGCCATTCCAGATCGGCGTATCCATAGCCCATCTCGGGCGTCATGTGGTGGTTGGCGGCGACTTCATAGGCACGGGCCGCACTGCCCTGCCGCATCTCAAGCCGGGCCAGTCGGCGTCGCCCCTCGGCCCATTTGTCGGGCTCACCCAGGGCGTCTGGGCCAGTTGAGCGCGCCAACATCAGATCAATGGCGCTGTCGTCCAACTCTTTCTTGTCGCGCCAGACAAAGCGATCAAAAGCCAGTCCCGGAGACCCTGCCAGAGCCTTGGGTACGGCGGAAATCTTGCCGTCCACGCCCGGTTCGCGTTTTTGCAGGGCAATTCGGGCTTCCGCCAGCTTGCGCTGATCGGCGCTGACCAGAGGCAGCATACGCCCGGCGCTGACCAGATGATTGTCCCACAGCATCCGATCCAGTCGGGCAGTGTGGTGCGGTTTTAGCAACTTGCCGAAATTCTCAAGATAATCCTTCTGCAAGCCCGAGCCCATGGGCATGGTGCGCCAGGCCGTTACGATATCGGCCTCGGCGTCCCCAATCCGGCCCTTGGCTTTCAGGGCAACGGCATAGTTCAGCGCGCCTTCGGCCGTTTGCGGCGGCTGGTCGGCATAGAAGTTCACCACCCGATCCGGATCGGCCCCGGTAAAGGCCGGCTCGCTCTTGCGGCGCAACCAGGCCAGTCCGGGCCAGTCGGGGCGACGTTCCAGAAACACGAGAACATCGCCTGAGCTACCAAAGCCCTCTCGCAGCCAGTGCCACACGATGATGTCACGCGTAACCGAGCCGCGTGCGCCAGAAACCGCTAGCGCTTCGTTCCAGTCACCTTTGCGCATTTCGGCCAGCCCGGCGCGCAGATCACCGGCAGCATCGGCCCGCGCGACGCTTGCCTGCATCCCAAAACACAGAATCACTGTTGCCAAAAAGGCCAGAACGCGTGTCATCCCTTGCATTTCCCAACCAACCGAGGATAGAGCCATTCAGGATAAACCTTGCGCCGCCAGTATCAACTCACAAAGCCAAAAACGTGAGCGAGGATGGCGCAAATACTGCAACCGCACTTCAAGGAGCGCGACCCATGTTCAAAGGCTCAATGCCAGCCCTCGTCACCCCGTTCAGCAACGGCGAGTTGGACCTGGATACGCTCAAACACTTGGTAGAGTGGCAGATAATGGAAGGCTCAACTGGTCTGGTTCCCGTAGGCACCACTGGCGAAAGCCCGACACTAAGCCACGAAGAGCACGAAACCGTCGTAGCCGAAGTGGTCAAAGCTGCCGCAGGTCGGGTGCCGGTGATTGCGGGCGCAGGTTCGAACAACACGGTCGAGGCAGTTCGATTCGTCCAGTTTGCCAAGAATGTCGGGGCCAATGCGGCACTGGTGGTCACACCATATTATAACAAGCCGACCCAGAAAGGTCTGTTGGCCCATTTCCGCGCCCTGCACGATTGCGCCGAGATTCCGATCATCATCTACAACATCCCGGGCCGTTCGGTCATCGACATGACCCCCGCGACCATGGGTGAACTGGCAAAACTGCCACGGATTGTCGGTGTCAAAGACGCGACGGGCGATCTGGCGCGCGTCAGCCAGCAGCGCGCAAGCTGTGGCGCCGACTTCTGTCAGCTGTCGGGCGAAGACGCCACCGCGCTGGGCTTCAACGCGCATGGCGGGGTAGGCTGTATCTCGGTCACGGCCAACGTGGCTCCGAAACTTTGCGCTGAGTTCCAACAGGCCACGCTGGCGGGCGACTATGCCAAGGCTCTGGACTATCAGGACCGCCTGATGCCTCTGCACGAAGCCATCTTCATCGAGCCCGGCCTGGTCGGCGCGAAATACGCGCTGAGCAAACTGGGCCTGTGCAGCACCGAAGTTCGTTCGCCTTTGACCGAACTGGAAGACAGCACCAAGACTGCGATCGAAGCCGCGATGGCGCATGCAGGTCTGATCTAAATTAGACTTTCTAATGAAAAGGGCGGCCTCGAATATCGAGCGCCGCCCTTTTTTGTGTGTTGCAAAGGTTCTCACCGCTTGCCGTAGTAGAGCCCGACAACATGCTCCGCCTGCGCGAAGAACAGCCAGCGTGACGCGGCAACCCCAGCCAAGTGCGAAACCACGGCCAGCAGCGCAAGAAGGTGTTTTAGTGCGAACCCTTCCAATGGGATCGCGATGAAGACGACGGGCAGAACAAAAGCCAACAGAAACGAGATGATCCGCAGCTTCTCGGCATGTTTGCGGCCAACCACGTGGACGAACTCGCGTAGCAAGTAGTTGGTCCCGGTATGCGGAGGCTCAAACGCCCGCACCGACCCGCGCTGACCCAACCCTGTTGCTGTCCCAAGGTCAGTCCCCGAACTGGCAAGCGCCTTGCCCCCCTGACGCCAGTACAGAATCTGCACCAGAGCAGCGATCAACAGCAAGGGTAGAGCGACCGAGGTCTGCCCGGCCATCAAGGCCCCACCGGCCAGGCTGAAGCTGAGGAACATGGCCGGTGTCAGTTTCATGTTCCAACGGGGGATCGTCTTGAGTTGGGTGTAGATCATTGATGTGGTGAACACCGTGGCCAGCGAGAACAACGCGCCGAGCCAACCCAAAAGGCTCCAGCGTTCGCCCATGAAAACTGAACCGATTGCGAATAGGCCCATTAGGACCAGTGCGATCACCGCGCACCAGCCCTCGCGGCTGAGCCAGCTAGAGCGCCATTGCGTGAACGCTTTCCACGCCCGTTCTGGGTGACCGAGGTGGAAGGTCGATGCAAGCAACCCGCCAACAGCCAGCCCGTAGGCAATCAGGAAAAATACAAAGGCGACCCAGCCTGTAACCTCGGGCATGCCAAGGCCCAGGAAGAACAGCAGTCCAAAGCCGAGGCCGGACAGTGTGGTGAAGATGATAACGGAAGGGGCCGGATGCATCAGAGCTTCTCCAGAGTTTTGTCGAGCCAGCCGAGGAACCCTTTGGGCTCTTCCGCGACGGGGGCCAGCAGTGGGGCCAGAATGTCGATCTGGTCCTCGATCTGATCCTTGGGGCGGGGCGGCAGGTATTTGTTGACGGGCTTGGTGCCCATTTCGGGCATCAGGTCCATGCCGTCCCGTTCAGCGACCAGCTTGCTGACATCGCTGTCTGGATCGCCGAGGTCCCCGAAATGGCGGGCACCGGCCGGGCAGGTGCGGACGCAGGACGGAACACGATCTACTTCGGGCAGGTTTTCGTTGTAGATGCGATCGACGCAAAGAGTGCATTTCTTCATCACGCCCTCGGCCATGTCCATTTCCCGCGCGCCATAAGGGCAGGACCAGGCGCAGAGGCCGCAACCGATGCAGTCGCTTTCGTTGACCAAAACGATCCCATCCTCGACCCGTTTGTAGCTGGCCCCGGTTGGGCAGACCGTGACGCAGGGAGCGTCTTCGCAATGCAGGCAGGATTTGGGGAAGTGGATCAGTTGGGCGGGGCCCTCGGTCGGTGTGACCTCGTAGGAGTGCACACGGTTCAGGAATGTGCCCGAAGGGTTGCCGCCATAGGCATCCTGATCAGACAAGGGTGCGCCGTAGTTTTCGGTGTTCCAGCCTTTGCAGGAAATCACGCAGGCGTGGCACCCGACACAGGTGTCGAGGTCGATGACGAGGCCCATTTTGCGTTCGGTAGATTGGGGGAGTTGCGTCATGTCAGGGAACCTCGGCTTTGGTGGGCGGGGCAGGGGGCCAGCCCCCTCTTGAGCCTTCGGCTCAATTCACCCCCGAGATATTTTTGGCCAGATGAAGATTGGATCATTTGCCTACCTTCCACGCAATATCCTTCGGGCCGGTGCCGACGGGAGAATTGATCGGGGCGAATTCGGGTTGGCTTTCGGTATCCGCCGGAGGGGCGGCCTTTTCGATCCTGACTTTCAGGTCGAACCATGCGGCCTGGCCGGTGATCGGGTCCGAGTTGGCCCATCGCATACCGTCGCCCTTAGGCGGTAGCAATTCGTGGATCAGGTGGTTGAGCAGGAAACCCTTGGTCGCCTCAGGCGCGTCTTCCTGCAAAGCCCATGCGCCTTTGCGTTTGCCGATGGCGTTCCATGTCCAGACGGTGTTTTCATTCAGCGCGGCCATTTCCATCACGAGTACGGTGATCTCGCCGTGAGGAGAGGTAACCTTGGCCCAGTCGCCGTCTTGCAGCCCGTGTTCGCGCATCAGCTTGGTGGGGACGTAGAGCGGGTTGCGCCCGTGCAGTTGCCTTAGCCACGCGTTTTGGGTGCCCCAGCTGTGATACATCGCCATGGGGCGCTGAGTAAGAGCGTTGACGGTGAAGCCCTCGTTGCCTTGCTGGTCGGTCTCGTACCAAATGGGCAGTGGGTCCATGGCATCCTTGATGCGTTGTCGCAAGTGGTCGGGGGGCTGGTTCGGTCCGTGCCCTTCGGCAGCCAGTTGGAATTTGCGCATCGGCTCAGAGTACAGCTGAAACAGGTAGGGCTGCGGGCTGTCATAAAGACCCATTCCAACGGCCCAATCCTGATAGGCGGCGTTCCAAGGTTTGTAATAATCCGCGCCTTCGGGGATATGCGCGACGTAGAAGCCTCCGTTGTCGATATAGCGGTTCAGTTGGTCCGGGTTGACCTCTCCGCGGCCTTCCTTGGAGCCGTCCTCGCCCCGGAACCCGGCCAGAGGGCCGATGCCCGGCTTGCGCTGGTGATTGACGATATAGTCGGCATAGTCCTTCCACTTGGGTGTGCCGTCTTCGTTGGTAAAGCCAGGCAGGCTCATGCGGTTGGCGAGTTGGATCAGAACCGACTGGAACCCGCGCACGTCGCGGTCGGGTTCGACAACTGGCCAGCGGATGGCATCGGCGGCGGCGTCGGCCTCGCAGATCGGGCGATCCAGCAGCGAGATACAGTCGTGCCGTTCCAGATAGGTCGTATCTGGTAGGATCAGGTCGGCGTAGGCGACCATTTCCGAGGAATAGGCATCCGAGTAGATGATATGCGGGATGACGTATTTGCCATCTTCGGTCTTGGCCGACAGCATCTCCATCACACCTTTAGTGTTCATGGAGGAGTTCCAAGACATATTCGCCATATACATGAACAACGTGTCGATCTTGTAGGGATCGCCTGCGGCGGCGTTCGAGATCACCATATGCATCAGCCCGTGGGCTGACATCGGGTTTTCCCACGTAAAGGCTTTGTCGATACGCTGAGCGGTGCCGTCTTCGTCTAGCAGCAGGTCCTCGGGGCCGCGCGGGAAGCCAAGGTGAGGGCCTTCCAGCGGGCGGCCCGGGCGGCGGTCTCCGTGTGGCGTCGGGTGCGCCTCGACGGGTTTGGGGTAGGGCGGTTTGAAGCGAAAGCCGCCGGGAACCTCGACCGTACCCAGCAGGATCTGCAGCACATGCAGCGCGCGACAGGTCTGGAAGCCGTTGGCATGGGCCGAGATTCCGCGCATGGCGTGGAAGCTGACCGGGCGGCCTGTCATTTTGGAGTGCTTTTCGCCGCGGAAATCGGTCCATTCCTGGTCAAGCTCGATGGCCTCATCAAAGGCGACGCGGGCGATTTCGGCGGCGATGGCGCGGATTTTCTGGGCCGGAATACCACAGCGCTCGGCCACCTGTTCGGGGGCGTGATCGTCCGAGAGGTATTTCTCGGCCATCTGATGGAAGACCGGTCGGTGAGTTACGCCATCTTTGTCGTAGGTGGCGGACAGATCCGGGCGCACGCCGGGTTTGTCAAAGGCGGTCGGCTCACCGGTCACACGGTCGATCACCAAAGGCTTTCCGTCTGCATCGCGCAGGAACAGGCCCTTCTCCGGGCCGTCAGAAGCATTCACCAGAACCGGCGCGTTGGTGTAGCGGGCAAGGTAGTCGAGGTCGATCTTGCCAGCCTTCATCAGCACATGGATCAGCGACAGGATGAAAAGCCCATCGGTGCCCGGCGTGATCCCGACCCAATCGTCAGCCACCGCGTTGTAGCCCGAGCGGATCGGGTTCACCCCGATCACCCGCGCGCCACGCGCCTTGATCTTGCCGATGCCCATCTTGATCGGGTTACTGTCGTGGTCTTCCGCCACGCCGAACAGCATGAACAGCTTGGTGTGGTCCCAATCGGGCTGGCCGAACTCCCAAAACGCGCCGCCCATTGTGTAGATGCCGCCCGCTGCCATGTTGACCGAGCAGAACCCGCCATGGGCTGCATAATTGGGCGTACCGAAATTCTGTGCCCAGAAGCTTGTGAAGCTCTGACTCTGGTCGCGGCCGGTGAAGAAGGCCAGCTTGTGCGGGGCAGTCTCGTGCAGCTCGTTCAGCCAACCGACGGCGGTGCTGATCGCCTCGTCCCATTCTATCTCGCGGAACTCGCCCGAGCCGCGTGGACCGACGCGCCGCAGAGGCTTGCGTAGACGCGAGGGCGCGTTGACCTGCATGATGCCGGCGCTGCCCTTGGCGCAAAGCACGCCTTTGTTGACTGGATGGTCGCGGTTGCCTTCGATATAGGCAACCTTTCCGTCCTTCATGTGAACATTAATGCCGCAGCGACAGGCGCACATATAGCAGGTGGTGCGCCGGATCTCGTCCGAGACTTTCGGGCTGGTGTCGATCTTCGGTTGCTGGATTGTCATCTGGCGTCCTTATGTCGGGGCGGCGGGTCAGGTTAGGAATGTTAGTCCGGCGAGGATAATTCCTGCAATAAAAAGAGTTTCCACGACGATCAGGGCGATGGCTGCGCCTCCGACCGATAGGATTTGTTTCAGGTTCGTCTTCATTCCAACCGCCGCGATCGCGATCAGAAGCAACCAGCGGGAGGTCTGGCTCAGCAACTCGGACAGGAAGGGCGGGATCAGGCCGAATGAGCTGGCCGCAGCCAGCACCAGAAACCCGATCACAAAGCCGGGCAGGATCGGAGGGCGCTTGCCTGCTTCGTCCATGTCGGTGACGCTGCGGATGATCAGCGAGGCGACCAGAACCACCGGGGCCAGCATCGCCACGCGGAACAGTTTGACCAGCGTGGCGGTGTCGCCGGTTTGTTCCGAGATTGAGAACCCCGCGCCGACAACCTGTGCCACGTCGTGGATCGTGCCACCCAGAAATACGCCGCCTGCCACGTCATCCATGCCCAGCGTGCGCACCAGAATCGGATAGGCGATCATGGCGATGGTCGACAGGACGGTGACGCCCAGAACGGTAAAAATCAGGCGTTCTTCGGATCGTTCGTCCTTGGGCAGGATGGCGCTGATCGCCATTGCCGCAGACGCGCCGCAGATGGCGACAGAGCCCGCCGTCAGGAATGCAAAGCGCCATTTGTGACCAAAGAACCGTGCGATCAAAAGGCCGAATCCAATGGTGGCCAATACGCCGCCAACCACAAGGGCGATCAGGTCCCAACCCAATCCCATCATCAGCGTCATCGAGATACGCACACCCAAAAGCGCCACGCCAAGGCGCAGCAGGGATCTGGCTGCAAAACCAATGCCGGGGACGGTTTTTCCGTCTTCGCCCAGAAAACTGAGCGCGATGCCAAGCAGCAAGGCCATCAGCATGGCTGGGGTCGCGTAATGCTCCGACAGGAATTTTGCCGTTACAGCAACAGTGATTGCCACCATAACCCCGGGGAACAATGTTCGAGCCGTCTGGGCGACATCCGCGCCGAAGGAGCTTTTGAGTTCAGTCTTACCCAGCATCGGTTCGTTGATCTTTCTTGAACACGTTTATAGTTAAGCGGCAAAGCCGCAGAGGTTATGCAGTAGCTGGATGAGCTGGCTCTTGCGATGAACCCACTTGTTGTGCCTGCACGGCGGTCACGGCGATCATGTGCAGCACATCGTCCGAAGAACAGCCGCGCGAGAGGTCGTTTGCGGGTTTGGCCAAGCCTTGTAGAACGGGCCCAATGGCCTCGGCCCCGCCAATGCGTTGGGCGATCTTATACCCTAGGTTGCCCGCATCGAGGTTGGGGAAGACAAACACGTTTGCTTTCCCTTCCAGTGGCGAATTCTTGGCCTTTTTACTGGCGACCTCTGGCACATAGGCCGCGTCGAACTGCAACTCTCCGTCGATGATCAGGTCCGGCTTAGCGGTTTTGGCAATTTGTGTAGCCTCAACCACCTTGGACACTTTCGGATGGCTGGCACTGCCGCTCGTCGAGAAAGACAGCATCGCAACACGAGGCTCTTTTCCGGTGAGTGTAAGATAAGACGCAGCAGAGGCCTGAGCGATCTCAGCCAACTCGCGTTCGTTCGGATCAACGACCAATCCGCAGTCGGCGAAAATATGGGCGCCCTGAACTGTGTGATGGTCGCGGTCATAGATCATCAGAAAGAAACTAGACACCATATGGGCGTCAGGTGCTTTGCCGATGATCTGCAAAGCGGCACGAACAGTGTCCGAAGTGGTTTCCACAGCACCGCCGACCGTGCCGTCAGCCAGCCCGAGATGGACCAACATGGCGGCGTAGTTCAGACGGTTTTGGACCAGCGACTTCGCAGTCTCAGGCGTTACGCCTTTGTGTTTGCGCAGTTCGAAATAGGCATCGGCAAAGCGATCCAAGTGGGGCGAAGTTGCCGGATCGTGAATGTCTATCCCGGCTACATCGGTTCCGCCTTTTTCAGCCAGCAAAGAGGCAACTTTGGTCTGATCGCCGACAAGGATAATATCGGCTGCATCTTCGGCACGTGCTTTCAACGCACCTTCTACAACACGTGGATCATCGCCCTCAGCAAGGGCGATGATCTTTTTGGAACTGGTCGCAGCCCCGAGAATTTGATGTAGGGGCTTCACCGCGATCAGGCCTCGACTTGCGGCTTCATGTCTGCTGCTTCGATACCCGCAACCGCAACCGGCTTTTTCATCGCGTCGCGGCGGAACGGCTCACCCAGTTCTTGATTGATCATGGCTTCGATCAAGGTGGTGATACCGTTCTTCTGGTCTTCGATGGCCTGGTTCAGAGCCGCTGTCAGTTCGTCCTGCGTACGTGCGACAACGCCTTTCAGGCCACAGGCCTCTGCGATACCGGCGTAAGAGACCTTGGTATCCAACTCGGTGCCGACGAAGTTGTCGTCGAACCAAAGGGTCGAGTTCCGCTTTTCCGCACCCCACTGGTAGTTGCGGAAGACGATCTGGGTCACGGCGGGCCATTCCTCACGTCCGATCGCCGTCAGCTCGGTTACGGCGATGCCAAAGGCACCGTCGCCCGAGAAACCAACAACGGGCACATCCGGGCAGCCGATCTTGGCGCCGATCACCGACGGCAGACCATATCCACAGGGGCCGAACAGGCCAGGGGCCAGATATTTTCGACCTTCTTCAAATGAGGGGTAAGCGTTGCCGATGGCGCAGTTGTTGCCGATGTCGGACGAGATGATCGCCTCTTTCGGCAGTGCGGACTGAATCGCACGCCACGCCATGCGCGGGCTCATCCAGTCCGGCTTGGCTGCACGGGCGCGTTCGTTCCAGGTGGTGCCCGGGTCGTCCTGCTCGTGGTCCATAGAGGTCAGTTCCTGCGCCCAACGCGACTTGGTTTCAGCGATTTTCGCCTTACGCGCATCGCGGCCTTCATCGCCCGCAGTGCCCGAAAGCTGTGCCAGGATGCTGGTTGCAACGGTGGCTGCGTCGCCAACGATACCAACGGAGACTTTCTTGGTCAGGCCGATGCGGTCTGGGTTGATGTCGACCTGAATGATTTTTGCTTCGGTCGGCCAGTATTCCATACCGTATCCGGGCAGGGTCGAGAACGGGTTCAGACGGGTGCCAAGGCACAGAACAACGTCCGCTTCCTTGATCAGCTCCATCGCAGCCTTCGAGCCGTTGTAACCCAGAGGGCCGGCAAACAGCGGGTGCGAGCCGGGGAAAGCGTCGTTGTGCTGGTAGCCAACGCACACTGGGGCGTCCAGACGCTCGGCCAGTTCTTTTGACGCTTCGATGCCACCTGCTGACAGCACCGTGCCAGCACCGTTCAGAATGACCGGGTTCTTGGCATCGGACAGCAGAGCGGCGGCTTCGGTCACGGCAGAGGCGCCGCCCGAAGGCAGTTCGAATTCGACCACGGCAGGCAGTTCGATATCGACGACCTGAGTGAAGAAGTCACGGGGCACGTTGATTTGTGCCGGGGCTGAGGCGCGCTTGGCTTTGGTGATCACGCGGCTAAGAACTTCCGCCATACGCGACGGGTCGCGCACTTCCTCCTGATAGCAGACGCAGTCTGCGAACATCCGCATCTGTTCCATTTCCTGGAAACCGCCCTGGCCCATGGTCTTGTTCGCGGCCTGAGGAGTGACCAGCAGCAGCGGGGTGTGGTTCCAGTAGGCGGTTTTGACGGCGGTAACAAAGTTGGTGATGCCGGGGCCGTTCTGCGCAATCATCATCGACATTTTGCCGGTGGCGCGGGTGTAGCCGTCGGCCATCATGCCGCCAGAGCCTTCATGCGCGCAATCCCAGAAGGTGATGCCAGCTTTCCCGAAAATATCCGAGATCGGCATCATGGCAGAACCGATGATGCCAAAGGCATGCTCGATCCCGTGCATCTGCAGAACCTTAACAAAGGCTTCTTCCGTGGTCATTTTCATCGGTGGCTCTCCAAAACTGAATGCGTGAATTGGCCGGGGGGTTCAGCCCGGCCTTTGATACGGTTTTGGCGTATGGGTGCGGATGGCGTTAGGGCCAGATGAGGCGGCGGAATACGTCCAGCCGAGGGTTAACTGGCCCGGATCGCATCCGCGATCAGCTTCACCCCGGCCTCGATACGGTCAGGCGCAATTGAGGAATACCCAAGACGGTAGAAATTCCGAGGCGGCTTCGGCCCTGAAAAGAAGGGCGCGCCGGGTTCGATATGCACCCCTTGCGCCTGCAATGTGGCGGCCAGTTGCGCGGTGTCCACATGCGCGGGGGCCTGCATCCATATGGAGGACCCGCCGAGCACGCCGCGCCCCGCGACCTGCAGCGCATGGGTCTGAACGGCTTCGTCCAACGCCTCGCGCCGTTGGGCCAGGGCGTTAGACATGCGCCTGATCTGAGCGTCGTAGTGCCCGAGTGACAGGAAATAGGCCGCCGTGCGCTGAACATGCCCCGGAGGATGCCGCAACACGAGCGACCGCAGCGCGCGGGCTTCGCGGATGAAGGTCTCGGACCCGACCATGTAGCCCAGACGCAACCCCGGAAATAGCGATTTAGAGAAGCTGCCCACATAGATTACTCGCCCGTCGCGATCCATCGACTTGAGCGCGGGTGAAGGCGCGCCCAGATAGGCCATCTCGAACTCGTAGTCGTCCTCAACAATCATGGCGTTCAGCGCGGACGCGCGTTCCAAGAGGGCGGTTCTGCGGCTGACGGGCATGGTGGCCGTTGTGGGGCTTTGGTGGCTGGGGGTGGTAAAGATAACATCGGTGTAGTCTGGCAAAGCCCCGGGCGGCAGCCCGTCGCCATCAACGCGGATTGGGGCCATGGTGCAATCCGAATGGCTTAGCAGCTCACGCAGAGCGTAGTAGCAGGGGTCTTCGATTGCCGCGGTGCGCCCTCTTTTCAAAAGAATGCGCGAGGCCAGCCACAACGCGTTCTGCGCGCCCAGCGTGATCAGGATCTCTTCGGGGCGGGCGGTGATGCCTCGGCGTGGCAGGGTGTGGCGGGCAATAAACTCGACCAGCAGAGGATCGTCCTGATCAGCGTAGTCAGTCGTAAGGGACTCGAAATCCTTGTGTCCCAGCGCCCGAACCGCGCAAAGTCGCCAGTTCGCGTGGTCAAACAGTGTCCTGTCGGCCTGCCCGTAGATGAACGGGTATTTGTAGTTGCGCCAGTCCTGAGGTTTGGTCAGCACATTGCCGCCCGAGAACCGCCGGGCCAGCGCGTTGTCCCAGTCGACCGTCTCTTCGCTGCGCGGGACGGGCGTGTATTTCGGCGGGACCGGCGCGTTTTCGGATACATAGTAGCCCGAACGCCCTTTGGCGGTCAGGTAGTCATTGGCCAGAAGTTCGGTATAGGCCAGTGTCACCGTAATCCGACTGACGCCCAGATGGGTTGCCAGCTTGCGGGACGACGGTAGCTTTTCCCCAATGTGGAACCGACCCGACAGAATGCCTTCGGCGATCATCTGCTGGATTTGCGCCTGCAGAGTCCCCTGTCCGTTCAGCTCAAGAAAAAAAGTGTCAACCGAGATAGCCATGAGCGCTTATAGATTGGACTTAAGGCGGTGGCAATCTGGACTTACATGCCTCGGAGTGAATTTGTGATGCGGCTTGACGAGGAAATTCGAATCGCCTAAATAACTAGAAATCTAGTTTAATGGAGAATTCAGATGTGGGAAACCGCTGCAGCAGGATTTTCGGCCATGGGGTCCGAGGCCCGGTTGAAGGTTCTGAAAACACTTGTGAGGGCCGGGCAGGCCGGTCTGACCGTGGGTGAGATCCAGACACGTACCGGCATCGCCCCCTCCACCCTTGCGCATCACCTTCGGTTTCTGGCTGCAGGTGGTGTGGTTGAACAGGAAAAGATCGGGCGCACGACGATCAATCGCGCCTGTTTCAACGAGTTGCGAAACCTGGCGCAGTTTATTCTAAGCGAATGCTGCGCAGACGAAGTCGGAAAGGCCGCAAACGATGGCTGAACTATCACAAAACCCAAAAGCCTCGGCCAAACTCGCGCTGGATGTGATCAAAACGCCTTGGGCTTTGATCGTCGCGATACTGGCGTTGGTCGCAGTTTTCGATCCGGGCAACTGGGCTGAGGTCGTAACCTTTGCCGCCAAGGCGCTGGCGCATACGGGCCAGTACATCCTGTTCGCCGTTCTCCTGCTGTCCTATCTCAAGGCCACCGGGGCGGAAGTCATGGTAGCGCGCGCCTTTGAGGGGCGAGAAACCCGGATGATTTTTCTGGCCGCCCTGTTCGGAGGGCTTGCGCCGTTTTGTTCCTGCGAGGTGATCCCGTTCATCGCCGGGCTTCTGGCACTGGGCGCGCCGCTCTCGGCCGTGATGGCCTTCTGGCTCAGCTCGCCACTGATCGACCCGCCGACATTGCTGATCACCGCAGGCGCATTGGGGTGGCCCTTTGCCATCGGCAAGGCCGTTGCGGCGGTTGCCTTGGGTCTGTTCGGCGGGTTCGCCGTGCGCCTTCTGATGCGCAACGGAGCCTTCGCACAGCCCCTGCGCGAATACAAACCCGCCGGATGCTGTGGGTGCGGCCCCAAGCTGGATGACAAACCCGTCTGGACATTCTGGCAGGAACCCGAACGCCGTCAGCGTTTCCGGTCAGAGTTCGTGCATAACGGTCTCTTCCTGCTGAAATGGCTTGCTCTGGCCTATGTGCTTGAGGCGCTTCTGGTCAGCTATGTGCCTGCAGATCTGATCGCGCGCGTCGTCGGCGGAGAAGGTGTCCTGCCCATCGTCGTTGCCGCGCTGGTCGGAATGCCCGCCTATCTGAACTCCTATGTCGCGCCGCCGCTTCTGGCGGGACTGATGGAGCAAGGCATGACGGCGGGCGCGGCCATGTCCTTCATGGTGGCCGGGGCGGTCAGCTCAATCCCGGCCATGGCTGCGGTCTGGTCATTGGTGAAACCGCGCGTCTTTGCAACCTATCTGACCCTTGGGGTTGGGGGCGCGATTGTCGCCGGGATCCTGTTCCAGATGCTCTGAAAAAGAAAACGCCCGGCGTATTGCCCGGGCGTTTTTCCCTGGTCCGCTAGGGATCACCCAGCCTCGCAGAACCGAGGCAGTTTGAACCGGTATCGTGCCTCTCCGCTGTCCACGTAGACGCGTTTTTCCACGCAGGCGCTGGTGCCCACCGATTGGGAAACCGGCGCCTCGGTCGAGGTGATCGACGTGGCCGTCCCATCGGGCAGACGAACCGAAGCGATGACCCCGTTCTTTAGATCCCCATTGATCGCCGTAGCTGACAGAACCGGGACTGTTATGAAGGAATGATGCTCATGCTCTCCGTCATCCCCCAGCAGGAACAGGCCGCCGACAATGACCGCCATAACCACAGCAGCAGCCAGACCCAACCCCCAGGTTTTAAGGAAGGCATAGATCGTTACGGCGCGGTGTGGGCCAAAGATGGCAGATAGAATGCTGAGCATGAGAGGTCCCAAGAAAACGCCCCGGCCAGTTTAGACTGGGACGGGTCAGAAATCAGGGGCGCAGATCGTCTTCTTCTTCGTCGTCCCCACCGCCTTTGGGCAGGTTGAAGAAGCTGTCGGCGTCCACGATCGGATCACTGTCTTCCTTCTCGGCTTCCGGCTCGTCCGACAGCGAGAAGGTTTCCAGACCTTCAATCGCGGTCGGGATCTTCGGTGCTGCGTCCATTTCCAGCGACTGCTCGGTCGAGACCAGCTTGCGGCGCTCGTCATCGCTCATCACGCCGCCTTCAGCGGCTTTCTTCGCAGCGGCCTTCTGCACTACGGCGTCCAGCTCGGACTGTTTACACAGGCCAAGGGCAACCGGGTCGATGGGCTGCATGTTGGCGATGTTCCAGTGCGTACGCTCGCGGATCGACTGGATGGTGGGCTTGGTGGTGCCAACCAGCTTGGCGATCTGACCGTCGCTAAGTTCGGGGTGGAACTTGACCAGCCACAGGATCGAGTTCGGACGGTCCTGACGCTTGGACAGTGGGGTGTAGCGCGGGCCACGGCGCTTTTCCTCGCCCGTTGCCGACGGGTTGAACTTGAGCTTCAGTTTGTGCAGCGGGTTGTTCTGCGCTGCATCGATCTCTTCCTGCGTCAACTGGTTGTTGGCAAGCGGGTCGAACCCTTTGACACCAGCGGCCACATCGCCATCGGCAATGCCCTGCACTTCAAGCTCGTGCATCCCTACGAAATCCGCGATCTGCTTGAAGCTGATCGTGGTGTTGTCCACCAGCCATACGGCTGTTGCCTTGGCCATAAGCGGTTTTGCCATCAGCCCGTCTCCTATACATACATCTGTCCCGTCGCCGGAATTCGGCGGCCCCGGGGTTTTGGGGCAGGTTTCCGTTGTCGGGGAACTTGGGGTGTATATAGTCGCCGCGACGCAAGAAGGGAAGAGGCGAATGCGCCAAGGGTTTTTAGCGCTGGTTTTGTGGGCCATAAGCGCAGTCGCCGCGCTGGCCGAGGGCGAAAAAGCGGGTGAGTTCGACTATTACGTCCTCGCGCTGAGCTGGTCTCCGAACTGGTGCGCGCGCGAAGGGGATGCGCGTGGATCAGATCAATGCGACGCCCGGCATGACCACGGTTGGATATTGCACGGGCTCTGGCCGCAGTTCCATCAGGGCTGGCCCTCCTATTGCCGCACGCCCGAGGCCCCGCCGTCGCGCGCGATGACCCGCGCGATGGAGGATATTCAGGGCAGTGCCGGCCTTGCATGGCATCAATGGAAGAAACACGGCACCTGTTCGGGCCTGTCGGCGCGGGGCTATATGGATTTGTCGCGCTTAGCGTATGGTCGCGTGACCCGGCCCGAGGTGTTCCGCCAGCTTGATACCTCGGTCAAACTGCCCGCGTCGATCGTCGAAGAGGCCTTTCTAAAGGCCAACCCTAAGCTCGAGCGCGACATGATCACCATCACCTGCAAACAGGGTTACATCGAAGAGGTGCGCCTGTGCCTGTCCCGCGACCTTGATCCTGTGCCCTGCGGCCGCGATGTCATCCGGGACTGCTCGGCCAAAGACGCCCTTTTCGACCCGATTCGTTAGAGCTTTTTGTTCTGACAGTCTCGCGCGTATTCCAGCGCTTTGGCGGTGCCTTTGAGGTCGATGGCCATCACCACCTCGCCCGCCGGGTTGTAAACGGTCATCGTCTTGTTCTGAGCAATCGCGGTCACGAAATTCCTGTCAGTGAAAAAGACGGTCGCGCCGGGGACGTCACGCTCGTTGAAGCCAATGGCGGTGGCGTCATAGCTTTTGCCGTCCAGAGCAAATCGGATCGGATAAGATTTGCCCTGTTCGATTTCGCCCCAGGCCTTGTTGTAGACGGCGAAATACCCGCGATTGCCTAGCGCGTCGTAACCGATCCGCACCACCGAGAGGTCCTGATACACCGTCTGGATCAGACACCCATTGCCCAACGCCGGGTCCATCATGATGTTCCAGCCGTCGACAAAGCCTTTATCGATCAGTTGCTGAGAAATCGCCGCAGTGGCTGTAAAGGCGGCAAGTGTGAGGGCAAAAAGGCGTTTCATAACAGTTCCTAAAATCAAACGGATGAAGTCTTAGCCATAGTACACGCCGCGTGCGGCAGGCAAAGGCCATTCTTGACTGATGGCACCACGAAAGAAGACCTGTGTGCATGGCGGAGCCCGGCTATGCCCTACCAGGTAGGCGCTTGAAACTCGGCTGCGGCACAATAGTTTTCGCCCCATAAAACAAGGAGCGAGCCATGCCGCAACATCCAAGAACATTCTCTCACATCGGATTGTCCGTCCCAAACGTTGATGAGGCCGTAAAGTTCTACTCCGAAGTCCTTGGTTTCTACGTGATCATGCCACCGACTGATGTTGTAGAGGATGACACGGATATTGGTGTCATGTGCACAGATGTGTTTGGTCCGGAATGGAAAAAACTACGTATCGCGCATCTCGCGACTGCTGATCGCATCGGGTTCGAGCTTTTCGAGTTTGACGGGAATTATGTACCGGAAAACAATATCGATTTTCGCCAGAATGGGACGTTCCATTTTTGCGTCCAAGACCCGGATGTCGAAGGCCTCGTAGAAAAAATCGTTGCAGCGGGTGGCAAACAACGTATGCCGATTCGATACTATTATCCCGGAGAGAAACCTTACCGAATGGTCTACGTCGAAGACCCCTTTGGTATTGTCTTCGAGATCTACAGCCATTCCTACGAATTGACGTACTCGTCTGGTGCTTACTCCTGAAAAACGAGGCAGAGTCTCGTGTGCAACCGGAAGGGGTGAAAGCGTTCCGGTTGCTGTCATATCGCTATACTCAGAGCTCTTTTCGGGCTCTCAGTGCTGCTGTAATCGTTCCGTCATCCAGATAGTCCAGCTCTCCCCCAATCGGCACACCTTGCGCTAGTGAGGTCAGGCGGACCTGCCCCTCCAACTGATCGGCAATGTAGTGCGCCGTGGTCTGGCCGTCGACAGTGGCGTTCAAGGCCAGAATGATCTCGGTTACGCCTTCGGCCACCACCCGGTCTTTGAGGCGGGGGATGCGCAGCTCATCCGGGCCGACGCCATCCAGCGCCGAGAGCGTGCCGCCCAACACGTGATAGCGGCCTTTGAACACGCCTGAACGCTCCATCGCCCAGAGGTCGGCGACGTCCTCGACGACGCAAAGCTCTCCGGTCGCGCGGGCCTCATCGTTGCAGATGTCGCAAATGTCGGTGGTGCCCACATTGCCGCAATTCAGGCACTCGCGGGCAGTGATGGCGACCTGCTGCATAACGTCGGACAAGGGGGTCAGCAGCAGGGACCGTTTGCGGATCAGGTGCAGCACCGCGCGGCGGGCCGAGCGAGGGCCGAGGCCGGGAAGTTTGGCCATCAGGTCAATCAGATTGTCGATGTCGCTGTTGGAGCTCACGGCCTGTCCTGTCTGGCGCCGGAGGGAGCCTCCGGCGGTAGTATTATTGAAAAGATGGAGATCAGAACGGCAGCTTGATGTCTGCGGGCAGGCCCATGCTTTCGGTCAGTTTGGCCATCTCGGCCTGCGAGCGCTCGGCGGCTTTGGTCTGAGCGTCCTTGATGGCCGCAAGGATCAGATCCTCGACCACTTCCTTGTCGTCGCCATTGAAGATCGACGGGTCGATATCCAGGCCCTTCAGCTCTCCCTTGGCGGTTGCGGTTGCCTTGACCAACCCTGCGCCGGATTCACCGACAACCATAAGGTTGTTCAGCTCTTCCTGCATCTCGGTCATCTTGGTCTGAAGATCCTGCGCGGATTTCATCATCTTGGCCATATCGCCCAGGCCGCCTAGTCCTTTGAGCATGTTGCTTCTCCTGTAGGTCCGGTTTTTGACTAGATACGGGGGTCACCGTGGTGACACAAGAGCAGAGCACACTCCCGCCCGTCGTCAAGGTCTTGGGCAAGACCTTTCCTCCCGTTGGGCCCGGCAGCGCTCGGGCAAAGCCCGAGCGC